>JAUSEO010000084.1 GCA_030651515.1 archaeon
AGTGAGTCTCCGCCAAAAATCTTTGCAGGAATCCAGTTATGCCTCAAAAACGCGAGCAGCGAGCCAAGAAGAGACGACATGATAATGATTGCCTCAATGGAGCCCGGTTGGCCGGTTGGCAGAAAAAAAAGCGCCAAAAGCATTGAAAAAGAAATAATTGCCCCAAGGCCTGCCTCAAGCCCATTAAAACCAGCAAGCATGTTCACCGCATTGCTTGCACCAGTGATGGCAATTGGGACAAGGAAAAGAGAATAAAAAAAACCAAAAGAAACAATGCCCATAAAAGGAATGGTTACTTCAGTTGTGGCAATGCTTTGCGGCAGCACCATGAGTGGAAGCGCGGCAAAAACCGGGAAAAGCGCATGCTGCCATTGCCTCAACCCCCTCTTCCACCCAATCAGGTCGTCAAAAACACCAATGAACCCTACTACAAGAATGGTTAGGCCAGCAGCCAGAATAGAAGTCAGGTTAACCTCAACCGGGAAAAAATCAAAATAGCTCAGAACACCAAGGGCAGTCATTATCCCTGCCACGATGCCAAAAAAAACCCCTATTCCCCCCATTTCAGGAACTGCTGGCTTTGAATACTTGTTCATGTCAATGCCAGTTATCCCCCTTTTTTTCAGCATGGCTATGAGAAAAGGCATCACGGCACTGGTGACTACAAACGATGGAATAAAAGCCAGAAAAGTGATTCCAAGAACCACGATGTTAAACATGTTAAACAACCTAAAAAAGAATTGACTCCACGATTTTTTAAACAATCTGTGAAAAACAAATGGTCATTTGATAACCCTAAAAACTTTCAGGGTTCTTGCAGAAAACACTTCTTCAAACCCCTGAATAGCCGGGTCATTTAGCAACAGCCTGAATCCAAAACTCTTGTTGGAAGCATCATTGGCAATTATCAGGAATTCTTTTGAAGGCGTAGTATAAACATAAGCCGGTATTTTCTGTTCTATCAGCTGGTTTGGCTGGGAAACCCATGCAGTTGGAAGAGTATTAATCTGGCCTTCAGTCAGCGTGTTTGGACCGCACGTAAAAACCTTTTGCTGTGCCTGTGAATCAAAACCAGCGCCGCATTTGAAAACAGCTGCAGAAAATTTTGTTATCCTTGGGTCTGAAAAATTAGTAATTTCATACGCGTAAAAACCCAGGGAACCTGCACTATCAATCAGCGAATTACTGATGACGACAAAGTCCGGGCCATACTTCTTCACAATGCCAACCGCCTCTTCAGTGCTGTCTGTGAGGAAAAATCTCGCATAATCACTGGAGCCCTGAAAGTCCCCGTTTCTGTTGTCTATGAGAGGCCTTCTTTCACCTATAAAAGAAATCCAGTGCCCGTTATCCCACCAATTGAAAATCTTTGAACCCTCAGGGGTGTTATCCCGCAGCCAGTAAAGAGTCTCTTTCCACCCACTGTCATCTTCAATTGTCGGCACTTTTGTAACCATGAAAATGCTTGCAGCCGCTGCTCCGACAAGCACAAACAATGAAAACGAAACCATGGCAATTTTTTTCTCAAAAGGCGAGCGCCCATTCAAAAACAGGCAAAGCTCGTTAAACAAAACCCCCCCGCATGCTGCAAGCGGCAAACCAAGAGTAAAAGTGAACTTTAACTTGTGAAAAGACATGAACAAAGTTATGACAGTCCAAAAAAATAGCATAAGGGCAAACCGGTCATTTCTCCTCAGTGCCCTGAAAGGCAGCAGAAACAAGCCAATTATCGGAAAAATTACAAGCGCATTATATTTTTCAAACCAGAACGGGAACCCAAGATTTTCCTCGCCAACGGTTGTAGCAAGCACGCCTGAACCCTTTTGTGTAAACCTGTCAATGTTTTCCGTAGTAATCGGGGTATACTGCACAAGCGTGCCAACTGTTTTTGTTATCCACACGGGGCCAGTGAAAACAGTCGCCAGAACACTGAAAACAAAAAAAGTTACTGCAATAATTTTTACAAAAGCAAAAATTTTTTCCTTTGGCTCGTTTTTAAACCACATCCAGACAACCATTGTCCCTGCATATGACAGTGTGATAAGCGGTATAAGCAGAAACATTTGCCAAGTCCAAGCCATCAGGCCAAAAAAAAACGCGGACAACAAAGCAATGCCAATCGTTTTTTTGTTGAACTCCTGCGGTTTTAACGCCTTTACAAGCAAAACAAACCCTATTACCATCCACAAAAACCCAAGCGAGTCTTCTTCAAACTGCCCCGCCATAGTCCTGTAAACAAACGCCGGCACAACAGCAGAGAAAAAAGCCATTATTATGCCGGTTTTCCTGTCATACATCTCTTTTCCAAGAAAATACATGGCTACTACAGTCAATGCGCCAAAAAGTGCAGGCAATATTTTGACAAACCCAATCCACAGCTCTTTGTTGTAAACAGCCCCAAGCGTAAAAACCTTGTAAATGAGCGCCGTGAAAATCCAGAAAAAAGCACCCTGTGCCGGCAGAGTAGGCTTGTCAAGCTGGTAATAAGCCATCCATTCATACGCGGGCAGAGCGGTGTTCTGTATAACATACTCTGCCATCCTTGCATGGAAATAAGTGTCAAACTCGAAAAAAAGCTCATAAATCATTAAATGCCCGCGAATGCCGAAAGCAAAAAGAAAAATCAGAAAAACAATGAAAGCCTCTTTTTTATTCATTGACTTTATGCGGCCAACAAGCTTAGAAAGCATATTATTACAACTTGGTTCTAAAAATATTTAAAATAGGCACTTCAACATTTACAATGAATGGAACGAGTTTGCATGGCTTTAAAACCGGCAGGAAGGCAGTAACTATGTCCAGGATACCTGAAACGCTCATAATACTGTTTTCACTTGCACTGCTTGTGGTGGTTTTCCAGACAGACACCAGCCAGTCAATAAACTATTTCACTGTTTTATACGACAGGCTCCTCAAAACAATCTCTGCAATTATTTTTTTCCCGCTCATTGCCGCCTGCATTTTTTCCATGGCAAGAAAAAAAAGCATTTTTTCAAACCCCGCCGCAAAAAACGCTTTGGCAAATGGTTCACTGCTCGCCCTGTCTTTCCTGGCAATGCTGGTTTTTGCAGAGTTTGCTCTTTCAGGTTTTCCTTCAAGCGTGGCCTTTTCAGAATTTTCAGCCGAACTCCACCACCAAAACAAGCCTAATTTCTCCGGTGAACTTGTGCAGCCGGAATGGAAAATGAGTGTGAAAACAAACTCCATTGGATTACGGGGCGGGGAAATAAGCCAAAAGACTCCCGGCAAGACAAGGATACTCCTGCTTGGCGACTCCTTCACCTTTGGTTATGGCGTTGCAGAAGGGGAAACATTTGGCAAAACCACGGAAAAAAAACTAGGAGAGCACTTTGAGGTAATAAACGCTGGAGCTATCAGTTACTCGCCCATGCTTGAATACCTGCAACTAAAAAAAATTTTCGGCAAAATCAACCCAGACATCGTAGTCCTGAATTTTGACATGAGCGACGTGCAGGACGACTACGAGTACGAAAAAGAAGCCGTTTCAAATGACGGCACGCTGTTCTTTCCGCAACCCTCTCCAAGTGCTGGCTTCAGCCTTGTAAGCTTTGCCAAAAACCTCAAAACAATAACTTTCCTGAAAACAAGCATACTTGACCCGCTCGTGCTTGCACTTCCCGTGAAAGGCTTGATTGAAACAGATTTGCCAACCATTGGAAAAATAGAATCCGACCGTTATGCAATTACAAGGGAAAATGCAAATCTCGGCGAACACTGGCAGAGGACTTTTAAGTACATAAAAAAAATAGCGGATTACTCCGCTGAAAAAAACGTGAAATTCATCCTGCACGCGTACCCTTATGGCCACCAGGTAAACGAAAAAGCATGGGACTATGGCAGGTATTTCTGGGGGCTGAAAAGGGGAACAATCTATTCCAATGAACCCTTTGAAAAACTTGAAAAATTTTCCAGCGAAAACCAAATAACTTTCATAAGCAGCTTTGAAGCAATAAAACATGCCTCAGCGGAAAAAAAGCTTTACTTTGACTATGACGGGCACTTCAACCCGGAAGGGCACAAAGTCCTTGGGGATTTTTTAGCGAAAAAAATAATTGAAAACAGCGGCCAATGAAAAAACCGTCAGTTTTTTTCAAGCACCCCAAGAATCTGCCTTGCATGGTCTTCTGTTTTCACCTGGCCAATCACGCCAAGTATTTTTCCATCCTTTCCAACCACGAAAGTCGTCCTCTTTATGCCAAAAAACTTTTTTCCCGCAAAATTTTTTTCCACAAACACGCCATACGACTTTGACACTCTTGCACCCACGTCTGCAAGCAATTCAAACGGCAAAGAATATTTTTCCCCAAACCTTTTATGCGAGTCCACTTCATCAGTGCTTATCCCAAGCACGACCACGCCGTTTTTTTTGAGTTCAGCAAAATTGTCCCGCAAATTGCACGCCTGGGTTGTGCAGCCGGGAGTGAAATCCTTTGGATAAAAATAGATAGCCACGATTTTCCCGCGAAAATCCGAGAGCCTGGCTATTTTCCCGGTTGAATCCGATAGTTCAAAATCAGGTGCAGTATCCCCCTTTTCCATCATTAACCCTTTCACCATTTTTCTTCATGCAGGTTTGCATCAGCAAAACCGCGGCCAACAAGGGCCTTTTTTTCCTCGCTCACCGCAACGGGGTTGCCGCACAAGTACACATGCACTTTCGACAAGTCACTTGGGAAAGCATAGCTTTCAAGCAGTGACTGCACATAACCCTGCCTCCCATTGTATGGTTCGCGTGAAAAAATTACCTGCAGGTCAAGGTTTTTGCTCTTTGCCGCTGACTCCTGCAGCTCTTTTCCATACAAAAAATCATTCTTGTTTCTGCACCCGTAAAAAAACACGATTTTTCCCTTAAAACCAGTGGCCAATAAGTGGCGGAGCATTGACATCATAGGCGCGATTCCAGTGCCGGTTGAAACAAGGATTGCAGTTTCATGGCCCTCAACCATGCTGAAAACGCCAAACGGCCCTTTGACCCTGACTTTGTCGCCTTTTTTTGCCTTCTCGCCAATGTAGCGGCTCACGCTTGGGCCTGGCTTTTCATGAATCCTCATGCACAATTCAAAAAAGTTCTTCTCATGAGGCGCACTGCAGATGCTCATCGAACTCATCTTCGGCTTTGCCGGGTCATTAATGCTTTTCACCGCGTCAACAGAAATCATGACAAACTGTCCCGGCTTGAACTCAAAACCCTGTGCCGCAGCAGTGCCAAGCTTTACCACGCGCACCGCGAGTTTTCCCTCATCAAAATAATCCTTGATGTCAAGAATCGGGGCTTCAAAATCCATTATCTTTGCAGGCATTTTTTGAGTGTCACTTCCAATTATATTAAAAGTAGAAAAGGAATTAATAAACTTAAACAAACCCGAAAAAAAGTTGTAAAGCGATTCAGTCCTGGATTTTTTTCACAAAAATGCATGGAACCGGGCACGCGTCAGCCGCTTCCTGGTTGCTTTCAAGGTCCGTGACTTCCTTTATCTCATGCAAACCGTCGGCGTTCCCTTCTTTTTTCGTGGAACCAATCAGGTGGCTCTTGTCGCCTTCCATAACCCAGTGCTTTGGCTCAATCGCCGCGCACGCGCCACAACCGATGCACAAGTCCTTGTGATGCTCAACAACCCACTTAGCCACGAAAAAAAACACCTTTTTTTTGAGGAAAAAAATCATTTTCACGAAACGCGTGAAACCAATTTCCTATACAAAATTGGCTCAAGCATTTAAAAAACCCCACGCCAAACGGTTTTTTTCCCCGAAATCAGGTTTATATAATAGTTTGAATTTATTATTGCATTGATGAAACCAGAAAACCAGCGCTACATTGCCGAACTCATTGGAACCTTTGCCCTTGTCTTTGTAGGCGCAGGCTCAGTAGTCGCAAATTACCTTACAGGCGGCGCAGTCGGCCTCCTTGGAATCGCCCTTGCACACGGCCTAGTCTTAATGGCCATGATTTACTCGCTTGGAAATATTTCAGGTGCACACTTCAACCCCGCGGTGACAACCGCTTTTGTTTTTGCGGGAAAAATGAAACCCAAGACCGGTGCTTACTATATTCTCTTCCAATTGCTTGGATCAGTCATTGCAGGCTTTGCACTTTTGGCAATCTTTCCATTCGCGCCCTCGCCGGTACACCTTGGTGCACCCGCGCTTAGCACTGACATGCACGTCAGCTTTGCAATCGGGACCCTCATAGAAATCGTCCTGACTTTTTTCCTTGTCTTTGTGGTCTTTGCAGTTGCAATGGACAAAAGAAACTCCACGCCACTAATCGGAATGGCAATCGGCTTCACGCTTACACTTGGAATCCTTGTCGGCGGACCATTCACTGGTGGTGCCCTCAACCCCGCGCGTGCATTCGGCCCCGCAATCGTCTCACAGTTTTTCACTAACCAACTTGTTTACTGGATTGGCCCAATCATCGGCGGCCTCGCTGCAGCAAGCCTCTATACAAGCGCCTTCATGCCGCGGGCACAAAAAACTTTGCCCCAGAAAAAAAAATGAATATTTTTTCATGCCATCAAGACCAAGAAAAACCCTGCTTCAATTCGAACTTCGCGTATCCCGCAGAAACAAGGTTCTTAGGGTAGTGCATCGAAAAACAAACCGGACAGTCCAAATTTTCAAAGTGGCCACAGGCACTGCAAGTACTCCAACCCCACGTGGAACATTTCGCGTGGACCATGTAAACCATGAACCTTTTTTTCGCAGGAAAGACAAGTCGATTATACCGCCTGGGCCTGGCAACCCCCTGCACCCGGTATTAATAGTTCTTCAAAGGCATGGTAAAAGAATCCCCCAGTCAATTCATGGAACAAAAGCCACTGCATCCATTGGAACAGCAGCAAGTGCAGGCTGCATACGGTTAAACCGCGCTGATGCAGGATTGCTTGCAAGTCTTGTGAAACCCAACATGCGGGTAAAAATAAGGTGAAAAAAGTAAAAAGTGATTAGCAGCATCCGACCGCTCCACGTGAAAACGCAGGGCGAGAACAGACGGTGTAGGCTTAACTTCCGGGTTCGAGATGGGACCGGGTGTTGCCCTACACCTATGACCGCTAATCAGACAAATTATTCCAAGAATCGTTTTATAAAAGTTTCCAAAAGGGCGTTTCAGGCATCTACATCCAGTTTAGTGCCGCGCCTTCCAGCAGGGTCTTTTGGGCGGGACCTTTGGGCTTGTTGTTCACTTTTCTTTGGCCTTTTCCAAAACATAATCAAGTTGGAAAATCTCATTCTTAGTGCGGCAATGCGTGAAACCGGCCGAACAGGCATTTTTTTCGCCTTTTTACTTTTTCTTGCCAGCTTTTGCTTTCACGGCTGCTGTTTTGGCTTTGGGTGTATTGACTTCCCTGATTAGTTTTGCTGCTTTTGCCAAGCCCTTTTTCAGGAATTCCTCGCGTTTTGCGCCGGCACAAATCAGTTTGCCGTTTTTGAAAAGCAACAGCGTGAGCTTTGGGTCTTCCACGCGCAAAATCGCGCCAGGGAATTGCTCAGGTTCGTATTCAACGCTGTCAAGCTCCATTGCAGTCTTGAACAAGTCAAGCGTCATGTTCAGGTTCGCGGTTGCAACCAAGTTAACGACATTGAACTCGGCGTTCTTCTGAATCTTCACATTCTTTTGGATGTCATGAATGAGTTTGCTTGCCTTGAAAATCGCCAAACCCAAGTCTTTTTCCGAACTTGCACCAGAACAAATCACTTTGCCGTTCTTGAACAAAAGCATTGAAACCTTCGGCTCAGCAAGTTTTAGGATTGCTCCTGGGAACTGTTCCGGCTCATACTCGATGTTTGGAATCGTTATAGCCAAGTTATACAAGTCAAGTGTAGCATTCAGGTTAGCGGACGCAACCATGTTCACAATAGTGTAATTCAAAAAAAACCAACTCCCCCCACTTTCAGCCTTTAAAAAGTTTAAAAAGCTTATATAAAAGCGCTTACGAAACAATTTAAAAACCGAGTATATAAAGGCTAATTCTCAACAAGGGCTGGGGTGGATTGCTATAACTTTTTTTTGATGTGTGTTATTTTAAGGGCTGTTTTTGACATGGCTAAAGGAAAAAAGTGGAAAGTTATTATTCCTGAAAAAGTTGTAGAAAAAATCAGTGAACTGTCCGAAAAGGACCAGAAAAAAATAATGAATGCCCTTGAAAAGCTGGCTGAAAACCCTTATATCGGCAAACCTTTCAATGCTGTTGAAATCAAACCCTGGGCCAATGAGGTGTGTAAGTGCGGCAAGCCTTTTTTCATGTTGTTGGAAATTGATGACAATGAAGTTCATTGCAAGTGCAGAACTGGGGATTGTGGCGATTCATTTTGGTGCACAAAAAAAGAGCTTGTTGAAGGAAGGAAAAAATATGTTAAAGACGCCAAATCTGCAGGAAAAGAAATTGAATACGAGGATATAAAATTTGTTGAATAATCATATACACTTTTTTTCAGTTTATTTGCTCTTGCCTGCTTTTTTAGCCCAGAGTTAATTTTAAAGCCAGAAAAGAGGTAGTTTGTGTATGTTTTTCCAAAAAATCAGGTGCTTTTTCGGCATGCATGTATGGGGCAGGGAAACCTCTTACTGGTCAGCAGGTTCCAGTTTTAAGGACATGAAAAAGACCTGCATGGCGTGCGGGAAGGCAAAAAACTGGGTTGAGGAATACAAGCGCGATGACAAGGATTACATGAAAGTATATAAACCATTAAAGTGATTTTGGCAAAAACAAATTATGTCCAAGAATGTGTGTACTTTAATTTTTTTGTGCTTTTTGAGTGTGGTTAAAAAACCTTGCGGAAATATTGTTTATATACTATAAATTGATTTGTGTATTCATCGGTGGCGTTTTTCGTGTCAAGCAAAAAACCAAAGGGAAAAAGGGCAAAAACACGTGACTTGTTCAAGTCCAAGGGCGCCAAGGCAAAGATAACAGTCAACAAATTGCTTTCCGAGTTCCTGGTTGGCCAGACAGTTACAATCAACATCAAGGGCAAAGTCCATGATGGAATCCCTTTTAGGAGATTCCAGGGGCTTACAGGCAAAATTATAGAAAAACGGGGCAGGTCTTACGTTGTGAGCCTTGCCGCAGGTGAAAAACAAAAACAAGTCATTGCAGGGCCAGCGCATCTTGAACCAGTAAAATGAACTGTTTTTAGTGGGTTTTTTTATGATTGGAAAAAAAATTTTGGGAGTAAAACAAGCCCCTGTTTTTGAAGTCAGGGAAATACTCAAAGAACGGCTTGACGAGAACGAGAAAGGCGATGAGCCTACTTACGAGCAAACAATGGCTTTTGATTACTCAAAGAAATTTGCAAAACTGACTCCAGCCAAGGGAAAAAAACTCATTGAAGAACTCCTTGGCCTTGGCTTGTCTGAATCAGTTGCAATGAAAATAACTGATATTCTCCCAGAGGACATGGACGAACTCAATCTCCTGGCCCAAAGAACGGAAAAAGTGCCGGAAGAATCACTCAAACAGGCCCTGGAACTTGTGGCAAAGTACCAAAAATAAAACACTTTTTTTTGGAGGGGTGGGTTTGGTTGAAGGAAGACGAAAAAGCACTTGTTCTTGATTTTTTGCCCCGTGGAAAATCAAGCGGGTTCAAGCAGGAACCAATTGCACAAGTAGTTGGAAAAGAATATTTCACCTTGCTTGAAGTAGTTCCGCGCGAAAACGTGGTGCTTAAGGCAGGCATAGAGGTCTACATCGGGCGGTCTGAAAGAAAAGAAATTGACCACATAAAGAAAAGAATCCAGTCAAAGGATTTGACTTCAAACGCGCTTTCGGAACTTGAAAACCTGTTGCCGGTTCTTGTGAAAGAGAACGAGAAAAAATTCGTTGACTTCTTCAACAATGCCTCGCCGATTACAATTAAGCGCCACCAGCTTGAGCTTCTTCCAGGGCTTGGGAAAAAGCATATGCTTGAAGTCTTGTCAGAGCGCGAAAAAAAGCCGTTTGAAAGCTTTGCAGAAATCGAGCAGAGAGTCCGCCTGTTGCCAAACGTGCAGAAAGCAATCGTAAGGCGCATACTTGAAGAGCTTTCAGGAGAAGAAGAAAAGCACTTTTTGTTTGCAAAGCCATTTCCACGCGAACAACCCCCCGGGCAGGAACGCGGGGAATTTGGGCGCAGAAGGTACTGACCAAATTATTGTTTTTTTCCATTTATGCATCTTTTCACTTCCCTGACCAAATTCATGCAAGAGTACGGGTTTGGCCCAAGCAAAAAAATGGGGCAAAACTTTGTCATTGACGAGTCAATTGTCCAAAAAATAGTAAACGCTTCCCGCCTAAAAAAAACCGACACGGTGCTTGAAATCGGCTGCGGTACAGGCTTTCTTACGGAACAATTGCTGAAAAATTCCAGCGTCATAGGAATAGAACTTGACTCTGTGCTCTGCAAAATACTTGGCGGGCGGTTCGGGAAAGAAATTGGGGAAAAAAAACTTGTCCTGGTTGAAGGAAGTTTTTCAAACGTTGAAATTTCCGGCTTCAATAAGGTTGCCTGCCTTCCGCCGTACAGTTTGTCGTCTGAAATCATGTTCCGCCTTGCATCCCTGCACGATGCTGAGCTGATGGTTTTCGTTTTCCAGCGCGAGTTTGTGGCAAAGTGCGTTGCAGAGGAAGGGTTCAGCAAGTACGGTGCAATCTCAGCCCTGCTTGGCTATTATTTTGACTCGCAGGTTATTGAATGGAACATTTCCCCTGAATCTTTTTTTCCAAAACCGGCTTCATTTTCAAGCCTCGTGGTTTTTTCGCGAAAAAAAAACGTTGAACTCCTCAAACCAGGTTTTGAACCGTTCCTTAAAAACATTTTCCGGTACAAGAACAAAAAACTCTCAAACGCACTTGAGAAAGCCTATCCTTTCCTGAAAAAGCAATTAAATTACGGCAAAAAAGAGTTTGATTTGCGCGCTTCAAAGCTTGGATTTGCAAAAGAAAAAGTTTCCCTAGTTTCCCCAAAGCAATTCGCACAGGCGTTTGAAATATTTTACCCATAGAAATCGCGCTGACGTTGTTGTGGTAGCTTATCCTGCTGTAATAACTGTAGCAGGGGATTTTTTTCCAAGAAACTTGTTTTCGGGTTTTTTTTTAGTGCCAGTTGGTTTTTTTGTTTTCTTCTATGAATCTGCGCATGGCGGTAAAACCGGTGATTGTGATTGCCCCTAGGCTGAGGATGAAGAGTAGTAGGTATTCTGGTTTTGTACTGGCTTCTTCGCCTAGGATTTCTTCAATGGTTTGGGTTTCGATTGGAATCCATGGCATGT
>JAUSEO010000005.1 GCA_030651515.1 archaeon
GCAATGTACTCGATTTTCTTCCTGGGAAACGTCGTGCTCCTCGAAAGCTTCGGGGTTGAAGTCCCGCAATGGCTTTCACCACTCATAACCTTCGCAGTAATAGGGTACTTTTTCTGGAAATCAAAAAAAGAAATAGCCAAAGAAGTTATTTTGCAAAAAAAACCAGGTACGCAAAAACCAGGTAAAGAAGAATAAGCAGAAAACCAATCTTTGCACCCAGTGTCGAGAACTTGTTTTTTCCCGCGATTTTTACAAACCAGTAAAGCTCCCCTGCAAGCACCAGGAACGTGACTGCAAGCAGGAGGTACCCTGCAAGGTTTAACAACGCTGACTGGTTGATTGCCAAAAAGTGAAAAACCGCTGCAAAGTACCCAAAATACACAAGCCGGTGAATTGTCTTCCACCGTGCTGGCCCAATCTTTTCCATAGCCCAGTCAGTGGAAGTGAGTGCAAGCACCAAAAATACAAGGTAACCCACAACCCCGAAAATCATTGGGTTTTCAATGGGGTTTAGCGAGAAAAAAACCTGGGAAACATCCCCGCCAAACAAAAGGTTTACCACGCTCAACGAATGCCCTGCAATGAAAACAAGCCCTGCGACCCCAAGGCTTCTTCGCACATGCCAATACTTTGCATAAACTGGGCGGAACTTGAAAAAAACGCTTGAAAGCAAAGCAAGCCCGATAAAAGTTGCTCCAGAAAAAGCAAATGCTCTAATCAAAGCAAACGAAAACTGCCCAGGAATAACAACGTAGAACTGGTAAACAAATTGTAAAAGCCAAAAAACAACTGAAAAAACCAGGAACTCCAAGACAAACTTCCAGTTTTTCATCGCGCCTTCAAAAAGCCTTGCCATGAAGAAAAATTAACCACTTTGGGGTTAAAATAGGTTTCTGTCTTTCGTGTTTTTTATGGCCAACGATTTTTCCCGCGAAACGGTTTTCCTGCTTTTACTGGCTTTAGCGGGGGAAATAATCGGGAACGTTTACGGTTTTTACAGGATATTCCCTGCATTTGACCTTGTCACACACTTTGTTGGAGGTGCCCTCGTTTCCTCAATTGCGATAAAGTTTCTCTACAACAAGCTGCAGCGCCATTCATTCTTTGTCAATGTTGTTTTCACGATGGGGATTGGGGCTTTTTGGGAAATAATAGAGTTCACGGCAGACCTGTTGTTTCACCTTGGCATGCAGGGCAGCTTAAATGATACAATGGTTGACTTGGTAATGGTGGCCTCTGCTGCAATAATAATAAACTTCATTTACTATTCAAAAAAACAGGAACCATGGATTTGAAAAACGGGTAATCACTTTGTGTTAACTTCACTGCCGTTAACCAGCAATTCTTTGGCACTCCTGCCAAAAGACTTTATTTCAAGTTCGCGCCTCATCGCACTTTTCCTTGATTTCTTTTTCTCAAAATAAACGAGCTTCACCGGCAAATGGGACCGTGTGTACCTTCCACCACGCCCGCTGTTGTGTGTTTTGATTCTCTCATCAATGTCTTTTGTGTGCCCGCAGTAAAAGCTGCCATCGCGGCACTCAACCAAGTAAACGAAAAAAACCATGGTTAAAAGAGAAAGAATCCAGGACTTTATTAGGGTTTCTTTTGCAAGTTTTACATTTTACATTATTGTTTAATCTTTCTAAATTTTTTTACTATTTCTTCTTTTGAAGGCATCTTTACTCTCTTGAAAAGCAAAGTGTCTCCGCTTCCAGTGACTGCAAAAGCTTCTCCTTCTTCTAATTTCATTTTTTTTCTTACTTCCTGGGGTATTACTATTTGCCCTCTTGAACTCATCTTAATTAATTCAACTTCACCCACTTAAATCACCTGTA
Source organism: archaeon (assembly GCA_030651515.1). Taxonomy (GTDB): domain Archaea; phylum Iainarchaeota; class Iainarchaeia; order Iainarchaeales; family GW2011-AR10; genus JACQJF01. Next base: position 1,839 of record JAUSEO010000005.1, read on the forward strand.
TAAACCGATAGTCCGAACTCATTAATATATGGGCATATTACTATGTTTTCATTAATATATTTTTCTTAAAATAAGAAAGTAAGGAATCCCACTTTACAGAACACTTGAAAAAGTGTAAATCTGGATTTAACTTAAGTTCGTATTTTCTGTTTCTAAAAAATAATTACTTGTAATTTTGTTACAGCTCATTAATAGGAAGGTTGGTATTATTCATTTTAGGCAGCATTTGAAATTCTACAGTTTTTCTCTTTGAAAAACCATTTTGAAAATTTTCTTGTTCTGTTTTATCTGCTGAAACAAAAATTTACTTAAACTAATTTGCCCTGGGGTGGTAATCAATGCAAGAAATTAGACAAATCAATAAGATAACTGATTCCGGCATTAAAGTTCACGGTTTGAAAGGAAAGAAAGTCATGGCTTTAAATGGAAAAGAAGTCGGAAAGATTACAGAAATAAGATTAGACCCCAAATCGCTTAATTTGGATGGAATTGAAATGGACAGAGGCTTCTTTGGACTTGATACCTTCATCGGAAGGAACTATATAGCGTCCTTGAGTATAGAAGGTGCAGTCCTTAACATGACTCCTGTAACAGACTACAAAGGGTTACAGGTATTTGATTCAAATGGAAAAGAAGTGGGGAAAGTAAAAGAAATCCGGACAGACGGTAATACAAACAACATTGCCGCCATTGTGGTAGGCACAGGCCTGCTCAGTAACGACGTGATTTTCTCAAAATCAGACGTCAAAAGCGTGGGTGAAAGCATCATGCTAAACAGCGCCTTTGATGAGAAGGCAGTGAAAGTTGGCGGTCGCTCAGAATAAAAATAAGTGCAACCGGTATGACGCCATTTAATTTTAACCAAGAGTGCACTTGTGTGGGTGGGGTGGTGTCATTCCATTTCAGGTAAACTAAATTAAAACAATGTGGTGATAAGACAATGGATGTGATATTGACAATAGTAGTGGTTTTAGTAATCCTGTGGGCGCTTGGGCTTATCGGTTCAATTGGCGGCAGTTTAATCCACTTGCTTTTGGTGATTGCTTTGATAATAATAGTCTACAGGCTAAGCCAGGGAAGAAACATTGCTACAGGCAAATAAGATTCCTCCATTTAAACTAAAAAAAAGTTTTTATTAAAAGCAAGAAAAAATAAATTCAAACAATTTTGGATAACTTGGAAATGTGTTAAACATGGGTGTTTTTAAGAAAGAAAAAATTAGTGCCAACCGAATTGCACTTATTGTACAAACCCTTGTTAAATATGGTTTTAGATCAGCGGCTCAAAAAATCGGATTAAAGAGGGGGATTTCTTTCATTCCAAAAATTAGGAATAATATGGCGACCCGGTATGATTCGCACCAGAGAACTAAACTGCTTCTTGAAGATCTTGGCCCGACTTTTGTAAAACTTGGCCAAATTCTTAGTACAAGGCCAGATCTTATTGGGGAAGAACTTTCTACTGAGCTGGCAAAACTACAGGATTCAGTCGAACCATTTAGTTATCAGGAAGTTGAAAAAGTATTTAAGGAAGAATTTGGAAAGCCGATTAATTCCGTTTTCAAATCATTTGAAGAGGTTCCAGTGGCTTCTGCTTCTCTTGCCCAGGTGCATAAAGCGGTTACTAAAGAAGGGAAATTAGTTGCGGTAAAAGTGCAAAGGCCTAATATTGAGGAAATAATTCATCAAGATATTCAAATAATGCATTATATTGCAAAACTTGCTGAAAGCCGTAATTCTAATCTTAAAAAATTCAAGTCCCCCGAAATAGTTGAGGAATTTCAGAGGAGTTTGCAAAAAGAACTTAATTTCAAGTATGAAGGACAAAATATTTTACGCTTTAAAGAAATATTCAAAGATGACCCAAATATTGTAATCCCTGAGTATTTTGAAGAATTATCCTCAAGTAAAATACTCACAATGGGCTTTGTTTCGGGGACCCCTCTTAGTGAAATAATTGCCGGAAAAACAATTGAAGGGATAGATAAGCCCCTGATTGCAAAAATTTGCGTTCACGCTTACTTCAAACAATTGCTTGAGCACGGATTTTTTCATGCCGATCTTCACCCTGGAAACATTTTTGTAGAAAAAAATAAAGTTGGTTTTGTAGACTTTGGAATGATTGGCTGGTTAGAACAAACGCAAATAGATGAACTTTCAAGGCTATTCCTAAATCTCATTGAATGTGATGTCAGCAATATCATAATTCAATTGAATGACATGGACCTGCTAACTGATGGTATTGATGTTGCCAGCTTAAGGGAAGATATTTCTGATTTAATGGAAACTTATTATGGACTTGACATGAAATCAGTAAATTTAGGTAAATCGGCAACAGAGTTAATGCTTCTTTTAACAAAACACAAAATAAGGATTCCAAAAGAATACACTATGCTTAGCCGATCCCTTCTATTGGTTGAAAGTTCCGCTAAAGCATTGGATCCAAATTTTAGTGCGGTAGATATATTCAAGCCAGACCTGATCAGTCTTGCTGCAAAAAAATTTTCCCCAAAAGAAATTATTAAAAAAATAAAAAAGCAGGTATTTGACATTGATTCCTTGTCGCGGACATTCCCTAAATCTATCCGGAATATTTTAAGGGTTATTGAGAGGGGAAAAATAAAGCTTGAGTTTGAGCACAAAAACCTTGATATTTTTGCTGAAAAGCTTGATCAAATAATGAACCGGCTTGTCGTGGCAATAATACTTGCAGCAATAATAGTGGGCTCTTCAATTGCAATGGTTGCAAGCAATAATTTGCAGATTTACGGGCTGCCAACCCTTTCAGTGTTGGGTTTTTTTGCGGCATTTGTGCTTGGATTTATACTTGTAGTATTATCATTGAGAAAAATCGTGAGGTGAAAGAGTATGATAAAGAAAAACGAATCAGATTTTGGTCAAAAAGACATTGAAGGCATGGTTGAGCAAGCAACCCGGCTTGGAATAGGCTTTGTGATCGTAAGCAAAGAGGCACTGGAAGACGTTATTAAAAAAACAACCAAAGATAACGGGGTTTCAGAGAAACAAGCAAAGCAGGCAGTAACTGACCTGGTTAATGAATCAAAGCGAAGGGAAAAACAACTAAGGGAAAAGGTTAAAGCAGTAATAAAAACTGCCAAAGCAAACAGCCCTGTTGTCCCAAGGGCAGAAGTGTTAAAAATGAAAACCGAAATTGCGAAGCTAAAACAACAATTGAAAAAGAAAAAAACAAGAAATTAATTTAATAGTCAAGCATCGCGGAAGCTCTACGAGCCAAGAGGCTCGTCTTCCAAAATTTCAAAGCAAGTTTGAGTTACTGTAATTTTGGCTTAGATTGTATTTCCAAAAACTGCTAGAACGCAATTCCAAAATAGCTGAGTAAAATAACCAGTGCGATTCCAGGAATTCCGCCCAACGCCACAATTAGAATGCTCCAAACGTTGATTTGTATGTTAACGAAAGGCAGAAAGTTAAGCAAAATCAGAATAACCATTCCAACCACGCTATTTATTAACAGCCAAACAATTCCTTTTCCAAGTTTCCATGCCAAGATAACCAGTAGGACTATGAAAAGAAAAGTCAAAATGGGTCCAAGAAATGATATTACTGCCATAGTACTTTCACCAAAGATATTGTATGCAGGCCAGTGTAATAACCTGTGATATTTGGATTTACCTAAACTGCTTTTAGAATATGTCCCTATATTTCCCGCGTTAAGTCACGTGCAACAATTTCAAACAACTATGGTTAAACTCTTCCAACCTATGATTCATTGGAAGTGATTTTATGGGTATAATGGATGTTCTTTTTGGGAAACGAAACACTACAAAAAAAGAAGGGACTGAAAGCTGGACAAAGTTTGATGATGGCGTATTAAAGGTTACAAGAAAAGAAACCACAACTGAAAGGAACTCGTCTGGAAATATGATCTCAAAAAAAACAACCACTCAAGAAACAGAAAACCAATAATTCTGAAAATTTTAAAGCTTTGTCAAATCCACCAAATTGTCCGCAAACTGGCTTATCATGGGGGCAAGTTGTTCGTAGTGCTTGTCATTAATCGTGAGAAAAACCCCATCCAACTCAAAGATTTTTATTTTATTTACCAAGTAATGTGTGAACCTTTCCACATCTATTACCTGGTTGTACAATAACAATGTTGAAAGCGAATCAATGAACAAGTAGTTTGTCTTTCTTTTTGCCAAACACCCGCTTAAAACATCAGACAGTGCAGCAAGTGAATCAGGCTTTTCTAAAAAAACGCAATTCTCCATGTTTGATTCAATTCCGTCCTTCATGCTGATTATGTCTATAAAGCTTAACAAATTTGTATCAACCTTGTCTTTTTTCAATCTTTTAGCGAACAATTGGCTTGGCTCATTTACATTTATTATTAACCCGCTTTTTTTCAGTTCATTGCATAAATACTGGACAAGGTACACATTTGTGGCAATAAAGTCTTGCATGGGGGTTATAAAAAGATAAATTTTGAAATCGCCAAAATTTTTGAATTCCTGCTTAAACACGTTTGTTAACTGGTCTTTATCCATGTTGTTCACGCACCTTGCATCCGTATAAGTTATAATACACTATGTCTTCAAAATTTTTCCTTGTTTTTTCATGGCTAAAAGAGCTTTTTTTTCCAAAACCAAGCCCTACAAGAAGTATTGCTTCCTTTTTCCCTGAAATGCCAAGCAGTTTATTTGCCTGCTCAACTACTGGTGACAGTATGCATGAATCAATCCCAAGATAAGTAGCTTGATTGACAATGTTTGATGCGGCAAACCCTATGTTCAGATAGCGGTGCGATTCGGTGAACTTGGCCAAGCTTTCCTTCAGTAAACCCGGCTGGTTCTCGTATATCGGCTCAAGAACGATTGCAATGAGCGCTGGTGGGTTTGTGTGAAAATTTCCATAAACGCATGTTTTCATTAATTTGTCAATAAGCGCGTCATCAGTTACTATTATGAAACTCCACGGTTGGCTGTTGTGGGAGCTTGGGGATAAGCGACCAGCTTCAAGGATTTTTTGTATAGATTCTGAGTTCACTTTTTGAGCCGTAAACTCGTATGCTGTCTTTCGTTGCCTTACCAATACCAAAAAATTGGGGGGGGGCGCCAACATTTTCCATGTTATATTCTATTAAGTGAATATTTTTAATACTCTCTATCCAAGAAATTGAAGCAACTGCCACTAAGTAGTGCTACCGTGCTTAGTGCTGTAATCACTGCGTTGAACCTATTAATTCTGAAAATAAGAAAGCAAAAAATCCCGCCTCCCAGATTTGCACTGGGGATCTTCCTGTACCTGCTTTTTCTGAACAGGCAATGCCTTTTTTTTTGGCACACTCTTCCGCACAGGAAGAACACAAAAAAACTACAGCCGGACGCATTAGCTACTATGCTAAGGCGGGAACTGAATACACCAGCAACAAACTGGCAAAAGAAACATCTGCCTTATTGTTCACCTGCCCGTTTGTTGGTTCACAGCGCAGTATGTGGCCTTTCTGCCCTTACAGGGCAAGCGAAAGGCCGGTGATACAATCGTTTTACACTATGAACCTGTATTAATTGGCGTTAAGTATATTTTTGACCGTTTTGTTCTTTAAAGCTTTTTCATAGGCAACCGGGAACAGGAAAGAAAGCCAAAAGCCTGCAAAAAAAAGCAGGAAACCGCCCCAGAAAACGGGCAAAAAGCCAAAGGCAATCGGGGACAAAACCGCCAAGATCCCCAAAAACCCTGCAATGGCCTTTTTAGCCCAGGGTTTTCCGCCGACAGGGCGGTTGTCATGGCCCGTGAACTTGAACAAAAACACGCCTAGGTAATACCCGATTATGATTGCTGAGGTTGACAATTCTTCAAACAGGAAAAGCACTGCAACAAGCAAAAAGCTCGTCAAAACAAGCCCCAGTTCTTCCTGCACAAAAAGTTTTTTTGCACGCGCGTTCCACTTGTCAAAAAAAGCCCACACAAGCCTTCCAACGACAAGCCCAAGCAGGATGCCTGCAACAACGTCGACTGGATAATGCCTTTCCAGAAAAATCCGCGAATAACCCACGCCAAGAATAAGTGCCAAGAAAAAAAACTCTGCGGGTTTTGAAAGTTTTTCACGGAAAAAACCGTAAACTGCAGCAATTGTTGCCGCGTGCCCGGATGGAAAAGAATACTTGTCAAACGAAAAAGAAAAACTGTTCTCCAGTTTTCCAAGCAAGCTGCTGCTTCCAAGAACTGCTGGGCGTGGAATCATGAAAAAGTTTTTGAAAACCGCGACAAAAACACCTGTAAGGACAATTGTGTTCAGGAGGAAAAATGATTCTTTTTCCCTTCCTTTCCAATACAGGGCTGTTGACGCCAAAAGCCAGAAAAACGGGTGCCCAAGCGCGCTTAGGAAAACAAAAAAAATTTCTAAAAACCAGGAAAGCGCAAAATCCATGGGTGCTTATCCCTTTGATTTTTTCAGTCTCTTCAAGGCAGGAATCTCGACACCGGAGTAATCCACGTTCAGGCCGCAGGCTTTGAGTGCCCTGCGCGTTGCATATGCTTTGCAGAACCCCTGGAGCTCTTTTTGCACATTTTTTTGGAACTTTTCAAGGACTGTAACCTCGTTGATTACTGCAGAAATTTTCCGCGTGTTTATTTCCTCAAGCGCGCGTGCAACGTCACCCTTCCCAAAACCAAGCCCGCTGATTGCAGCGTCGAGTTTTTTCAGGTCAACGGTTTTCCCGAGGTTCTGCTCGATTTTCAGGTCAACTGAAACAGTAAGCCCCGCGAGGAACTCTGCAACCACCAATGGGTCGGTCACATCGGTTATTTTCAGTTTCTTGACCGCGACCCAGTCCTCGTAATTCGCTACAAACTGCAGGTATTTTTCATCACTCAAAAGTCCCACCCTTTTTTTCCACTTAATGGTTTTTACTTTTTTTTAACCTTATCCTTTGTTGTTTTTTGTTTTTTTTAAGCGTTTGCCTCAAGCTTTGCCTTGATTGTCTTTAGGGCCATGAATTGTTCGCGCTCCATTTCCTCAAGCCGCATTGAAATGTACCTTGCAGTTGCCCGAAGCTTTGGGATAAGCACATAATCAAGTGCATTAACCCTTCTTTTGGTTTTCTCAATTTCTTTTATTAAGCGCTTTAAGGCGTTCTCGCTTTCAGCAAGTTTGATTACAAGGTCGAGTGTTTTTTCAAAATTCTCTGCCGCCTCGTCAATGCGCGCACTTGAAGCAACGACAGGGTAACCGCGCTGTTCAAGGGTTTTTGAAACCGATTCCCCCTTTATTTCCGGGATGTTTACCCCCATCACGTTTTTGCTTTTCACTTCAACGCCGGGGGCAGACTTGACGGACATGGCAGTTGATTCAACTTCAAGGACTCCGTCAAAAGCCTGTGCCAGTGCAAGCGACCTAAACGAGGAAGCAATCTGTTTGTTCAGGTCAGAGCGCAGGTCCTTTGCCTTTTGGAGAATCTTGAAGAACTCAAGAATCAAGACGTCCCTTTTCTGTTTGAGCAGCTTGTGCCCGTTTTCCGCCAAGCGGATGCTCTTGCGCGTCTCGATGAGTTCTAGGCGCGTTGTTTTGTTTTCTTCAGCCACTCAAAATCACTTTCTTTTTTACTTCCTGAATTTTTTTCCGTACTTTTCAATGTACTCTGTCTTTACCCTCTTGAGTTCTGATTCCGGGATTCCTGACAACAGTTCCCAGCCAAGGTCGAGAGTTTGTTCAATTGTCCTGTTCTCGTTTTTCCCCTGCCTTATGAACCTGTTTTCAAACTCCTGTGCAAATTTCAAAAATTTTTTGTCAATTTCGGAGAGCGCTTCTTCCCCCACAACAGCACTTAGGCTCCTTAAATCCCTGCCTTCTGCATAGGAAGCGTAAATCTGGTCAGCCACTCCGCGGTGGTCCTCGCGTGTCTTTCCTTTCCCGATTCCAAGGTTCATGAGCCTTGAAAGGCAAGGCAAAACGTCAATTGGCGGGTAGATTCCTTTTCTGTGCAGGTCGCGGCCTACAACAATCTGCCCCTCTGTTATGTAGCCAGTGAGGTCTGGGATTGGGTGTGTGATGTCATCAGATGGCATTGAAAGGATTCCAAGCTGTGTCACGGAACCCTTTTTGCCTTTTATTACTCCTGCTCTCTCATAAATGGATGCAAGGTCAGTGTACATATAACCCGGGTATCCTCTTCTGCCTGGTACTTCCTTTCTTGCACCTGCAATTTCCCTTAGAGCTTCGCAATAATTCGTCATGTCTGTGAGAATGACAAGCACGTGCATGCCTTTCTCAAACGCGAGGTACTCTGCGGTCGTCAGAGCCATTCTTGGCGTGATGAGCCTTTCAACCGACGGGTCATCAGCAAGGTTCAAAAACAAAACGCTTTTTTCAAGTGCCCCGGTGCGCTCAAAGTCCTTGATGAAAAAGTTTGCTTCCTCGTGCGTGATTCCTATTGCGCCAAACACGACTGCAAAACTCTCAGACTCGTTCAAGACTTTTGCCTGCCGTGCAATCTGGACTGCCAGGTCATTGTGCGGCAAGCCGGCTCCGGAAAAAATCGGGAGTTTCTGCCCCCTTACAAGCGTGTTGAGCCCGTCAATCGTGCTTATCCCTGTTTGTATGAATTCTTCGGGCTTTGCCCTTGAAACCGGGTTGATTGCCGCGCCGATTATGTCAACCCTTTCTTTTGCAATTATTGCCGGGCCATTGTCACGCGGTTCCCCCAAACCATTGAATACGCGTCCAAGCATTTCCTCTGAAACGCTTAGCTTTATTGTCTCTCCAAGAAACCTTACCTTTGTTGCATGGGTGTCAAGGCCTGTGGTTGTTCCAAACACCTGCACGACCGCAAGCCCCTTGGATGTTTCAAGCACCTGGCCTTTCTTTTTTTCGCCGTTTGGGAGAACAACTTCAACTAGCTCGTTGTAAGCTGCTTTTTCAACTTTGTCCACAAAGACAAGCGGGCCTTCAACGCTTCTGACTGTCTGGTATTCTTTCAGCATTTTTTTCACCTTTCCGCACTCTTTGCCAAAGAATCAAACTCTGATTCAATCTCGTTTGAAATCTCTTTTGCCTTTTTGTCAACGTCGCTTTCCGGGATTTCCTTGAACCTGGAAATTTTTTCCTTTGCTTTGAGGCCCCTTAGTGACTTTAACTGCACTCCGGCGTCAATTGCATGCTCTGCTTTTTCGTGGAACTTCATAATCAATCCAAGGAGCATGTATTGCTTGTGGAGTGAAGAATAAGTGTCCACCTCATGATATGCTGACTGCTGCAGGAAATCCTCCCGAATCATTTTTGCAGCGCTTAAAACCTCCTGTTCTTTTTCCGGCAAAGCGTCAGGGCCAACAAGCTGTACTATTTCCTGTAACTCTGACTCTTTTTGCAGTATTGCCATGGCATTTGTCCTCATTGCAACAAAATCGCTTGAAACATTGTTTGCGTAAAACTCTCCAAGCGTGTCCAAATAAAGTGAATAGCTTTTGAGCCAGTTGATTGCAGGAAAGTGCCTTCTTTGCGCAAGCTTTGCGTCAAGTGCCCAAAAAACCTTTGTGACACGCAGTGTATTTTGGGAGACTGGTTCGCTTATGTCCCCGCCCGGAGGCGACACTGCCCCAATTGTGCTCACGCTTCCCTCGCGGCTGTCTTGCCCAATGCATACAACTCTTCCGGACCTTTCATAAAATTCTGCAAGCCTTCTTGCAAGGTATGCCGGGTATCCTTCCTCTCCTGGCATTTCTTCAAGGCGGCCGGAAATTTCCCTCATTGCCTCTGCCCACCTTGAAGTAGAGTCAGCCATTAATGCAACGTCGTAGCCCATGTCCCTGTAATACTCTGCAATCGTTATTCCAGTGTACACGGAGGCTTCCCTTGCCGCAACAGGCATGTTTGAAGTGTTTGCAATAAGCACTGTCCTCTCCATGAGTGGTTTTCCACTCTTTGGGTCAACGAGTTCGGGGAACTCTGTCAACACTTCTGTCATTTCGTTTCCCCGCTCTCCGCAACCCACGTAGACTATGACGTTTGCGTCGCTCCACTTTGCAAGCTGCTGCTGTGCAACAGTTTTTCCTGAACCAAAAGGGCCTGGGATTGCTGCTGCACCGCCTTTTGCTATCGGGAAAAAAGTGTCAAGAATCCGCTGGCCGGTAATAAGCGGGATTGTTGGGGCAAATTTTCTCGCGTATGGGCGCGGGGTCTTGACGTTCCATTTGTGCATGAGTGAAAGCTTGTGGGTTGTTTTCCCGTCCTTGAGCACGCACACTGTTTCTTCTACAGTGAATTTTCCCGAACTAATTGATTCAACTGTCCCCTTCATTCCGGGCGGCACCATTATTTTGTGTTCAATGATGTTTGTTTCCTGCACGGTTCCGATTACGTCGCCGGCTCCGAGTGCCGCTCCTTTTTTTGCTTTCGGTGAAAACTCCCACTTTTTTTTCCTGTCCAGGGCATTTGCAACGACTCCCCTTTTGATGAAGTCGCCTGACTCTGCCTTGATTGCTTCAAGTGGCCGCTGGATTCCGTCATAAATTGACTTCAACAGGCCCGGCCCAAGCTCAACGCTTAAAGGAAGGCCGGTGTTTTCAATCTTTTCACCAGGCCTTAAACCTGACGTGTCCTCGTAAACCTGTATCGTGGCCTTGTCATCGTTTAGCCTGATTATTTCCCCCAAGAGCCTTTCCTCCCCGACTCTCACGAGGTCATGGATTTTTGCACCCTGCATTTTTTCCGCAACAACAACTGGCCCTGAAATCTTGAACAGTTCTCCCATTTTCCAAACCCCTCTTTCTCATTTTATAAGCTCAAATCCAAGCGCGCGCGCAATGAGTGCCTTAAGTGACTCTGCTTCACTGCTTGGGCCTCTTTTATCCGGAACCGCAATGACTACCGGCTTTGCAATCCTTTCAATGCTTTTTCCCAGCCTAAAGTCAAGTTCCTGCACAAGCCGTTCATTGATTATGACAATTCCTGCTTTCTGTTCCCCGATTATTTCAGAGAGCTTTTTTTCTGCTTCCCGCCCTTCCAGTGGATAAGCTTCCCGTACTCCGGCAAGCCGAAAGCCGGTGCAGGTCTCCGCATCCCCGATTACAACAATGTTTTGTTTTTCAGCCGTCAAGTGACCACCACTATTTTCCTGATTTCTTCAGGCGAAAAGCCAAACTCTTTGGTGCGCACGATTTTTCTCACGTCGCTTATTTCTTTTTCTTTGAGGAACAAAAAGCCAACGATTGCCGAAAGGGACAAAATGCTCCTGCGAAGTTCAGCCAGGCCCTTTGCGGAAATGCTTTGTTCAAGTGCATTCTCAAAATGCGTAAGGGAAGGGCTTTTTTTGTAGTCTTCAAGGGCGCCTGACAAGTCAAAGGCTTTCTGCAATTTTACAGCTTCTTCAACAAAGTTTGCAGAACCAATTTTTTCAAGTTCACTCCTTGATAATTTCCCGCCCTCTATAAGCATTCCGCTTATTTTTTTGGCGTCAAAGCCCTCTTTTTTTCCGCGCAAAATAGTCATGATGTTTTTTGCATCGGTTTCAGCGTCAAGCATTGACTTCACTGTTTTTCCAATGTCAGCGGAAACCCTGTTTGCCTCTGCTGCCTTTTTGTGATAGCGCGATTCAAGGGCAGAAACAAGATTTTCTATTTCCTGGTTTTTTTCGTACTCTGAAACCTTTTGGGCGAGAACTGAATAATAATCACTGTTTTTGAGTTTTTCCACGAGCTCTTTCACGCCTGGTGACTCTGCAAGAGAGTTAAGGCTTGCCCTGCTGAAGCCCGGTGACTCGATAAGCAGGAGCTTTATTTTTTCTTTTGGCTCGCGAAGATGAATCCCCAAAAGAAGGTTTTTGATGTTGAGGACATCATACCTTTCAAAAACCCTGCTTATTTTTTCGGAATCGCTTTTTGGCGCGATTTTCACGAGCTTTTTCAGTGTCCGCGAAAAGTTTTTTGTCAAAGATAGTTCCACCAGGTCAGCGCGTGAAAAAGAAACAGCTTCTTCCATAATGTCGTGAGAATAAGCAGTTTTTGAAAGCAAGCCCACTATTTCCTGGATGTTTTTTGCCTCGATGAGTGACTCAATCTCTTTTTTTGTCAAAAGCGTTGCACGCATTGCCTTTGTCCTGGAATTGGCATACCCATACCTGACTGACCTGTATGCAAGCGTTTTCCTAAAAATTGCCGACAGATTGGAAACAGTTTTTGCTGCTGTTTTTGGCAAATAACCTGTGTGTGTTTGTATGGTCATTTTTTCCCCTTTTCCGTGAACAATTCCAAAAAAACATCTCTTTTGAGCGCGTCCTTGTTTTGTTCAAAGATGGCTTCAAAAGAGTTGTCCACCCTTATCCTGCCATCCCTGGTTGAGACAATTGCCCCCCCGCTGATTGGCGCGCTTTCCTTTGACACGGATGCAAAAAGTTTTTTTGCAGCCGCATGGTCTTTTTCATTCACGATTATGATGCTGTCTTTTCCCAGTTCTTTTTGCCCTTCTTCGGCAAGTTTTTTGAGGAGCTTTTCGTACTGCCTGGAGTTTCCTGCCAAGCACATTTCCCCAAAAACAACTACAAGTGCTTTTTCCACTGCCGCGTTTTTTTCCCCGTCAATTATTTGCTTTGCGCGGATTGAAGCTGCACTGATTATTTCCATTTTTTGCCTCTCGGACAACTCTTGTGCTTTTTTGCGTGCCTGCGCCAAAACCTGTTTTTTTTCCTCTTCGGCTTCAGAAAGGATTCTTTCTTTTTCTTTTTCTGCACGCAAAATGACTGCATTTGCCTCTTTTTTTGCGTCCGACAACAATTGCCTGCTTAGCTGTTCAAGGCTCATTCAACGAACTCCATTCTTTTTCCAAAGAAAAAAATTTTTTTTTTGGGGGGGGGGGGCACTGCCTTTTTCCATGCTCAGGCTGCTGCAACCTGGAACGTCAAAAGCAGTGCTATTACGAAACCCAAAATAACGATTGTTTCTGGTATTGCAAGCCAGATTATGAGCTTTGTTGCCTGGTCCGGCCTTTCTGCTATTGTACCCATGGCGCTTGAACCGATTGCTGACTGCGCCCAAGCTGTTGCAAGGGCAGCTCCAGCCATTGCAAGCCCTGCACCAATGGCTATTCCTGCTGGTCCTTCTAATAATACCATGTTTTTACCTCCCTTTTGAAAACTTTCTTTTCACCCTAAAAGGCGAGAATTCACGCCCGCCCCCGGAATAAAACTTTGAAAAGAATTCAACGTAATTAAGCCTTGCCCCCTGTATAAGCCCCTCAAACATCCCCAAAAAAGTATTGAACGCATGGCCAAATAAAAATATCGGCAAAGAAATCAGGAAAAACACGACCCCGTTTTCAAGAGAAGGAAAAACCAGGTCATTGATTGTGGCAGCCACTACCACGCTTGCAAGGCCAACTGCAAGAATCCTTGCAAAAGACAAAATGTTTCCGGCAACACTTGGAATCTCAATCAAGGCAACCATTCCCTCTGCCTTGACAATCACTGCCAAAGAAGCCAAAAAACCAACGATTGCAGCAGTTCCAACCAAACCGTCAGTGCCAAGCGCAACAGATGCAAGCAAAGCAGTCCCAGAAACCAGGAGCGTTATCCATGCAAGCTTTCCAATTGCATGGCTCTTGTTGCCTTCCCGCAACGAGCGGACAAAACCGAGGAAAAAACCAAGCGAAATTATGACAAAGCCAAGCCCAATTGTAAGCATGAGGACTTCCTGAATATTATGCAGCCGCTCCAAGCCATGGTAAATTGGCTCAATGTGCAGGCCAAATTTTTCCGCCAAGTGGACGTGCGAAAAGCCAAAGTACTCGTCAAAAAAAACCCCGAAAAAAATGCTTGGAACTGCAGCAACAGCCCAAATGGCTGCAATCGGCCGCAACAGGCCGTCTGGTGCAGAAACTCTCATCAAAAGAAACGCAAACAAAATCGAAAGCAAGCCATACCCAACGTCCCCAAGCATCATCCCATAAACAATTGGGAAAACAAACGCAAAAACAATTGTGGGGTCAATGTCAGAACTCTTTGGAAGGGAGACAAACCTCGTCATGAACTCAAACGCCCCAAGCTGTGGCGGGTTCTCAAGCAAAGTCGGAACATCATCACTTTCCCCGTGCATTTCATGCTTTGAGGCCTTTTCGACAAAAACCCGCTCCCCAAATTTTCCAGAGAGAACCACGAAGAGTTTTTCAAAGTCTTTTTCCGGAACAAATGCTTCAAGCACAAACAAGTCCTCTGTCCGTCCAAACCTTGAAGAAACCAGGGCCTCTTCACTCTCAATTTCCAGCACTTCTGCAAGAAAACACACGTCTGCATAGTGCTCTTTTGAAACAGCCAAAAGCTGTTTTTCAAGCCCAAGAAGTTTTTCCTCAATTTCATGTATTTCTTCGCGTACCCCCGCAAGCACTATCGCGGGTTTTCCTGAAATCCGCGGCAGGGCTTCCAGGGCTCCGCCGTTTTTTTCAAGCAGTGACCTGACTTGTGCTTCCTTGCTTTTTTCAAAGGCAATTATTGCAAGCACGTTTTCTTTGTCAACCTCTTTTTCAGTTGATTCAAAACCCACTTTGTGGCCTTCAAGCTCTTTTGTGAAAACGTGGTAATTGTTTTTCTGAAAACGCGCAGCAACAAGGCCAACAATGCCTGACTCTGGAAGCCCTGAAAAATCCAGGCTGAATTTTGAAAAAGTGGCCACGTTTTTTTCCGTGTCCAAAAGCCCCTGTTTTTTTGACAAGAGCAATTCTTTTTGTTCCCTGATTTTTGCAATTTTTTCAGCCACTCCGAGCTTTCTTGCCCCGTTTAACGCCTGTGCAACACCCACTGCAGGCCGTGTTTTTTCAACCCTTGTTTCGGGAAGCGCTTTTTTGATTGCAGAAAGCTTCACGAGTTCTTCTGAAACTTCTGCAAAGAGCTCAAGTGACGTTTCTTTCCGAAAGTTTTCAAGGGAAATTTCCTTCACTTCAGCAAGCCCCGCCTCGTGCAGGGTTTTCACAAAATCAGGCAACTGTTTTCTTATCCCAACAATGCGCGCCTTTGACATTTTTGCCGGAAAAAACATTTTTCAATCACTCCAAAAACTTTTGAGCCAGTTTTTTTGCAGTTTCCACTGAAATAACCCTGCCCCTGATTTTTTCTGCTTCAGTTTGCGCCTTTTTGAGGATTTTTTTTTCTTCCAAAAGCGCTTCCTCACGTGCCCGTGCAAGCTCGTCATTCTGCAGTTTTACCGTGTCGTCCCATGATTTTTCAGCGATTTTTTGGGCCTTCAAATGAGCTTCCTTGAGGATTTCCCCCGCACGGTTTTGTGCTTCAAGCAGGGCTTTTTGCTTTTCCTTTTCCACCTTGCTTAAATCAGACAATTTCTCAAAAAAAGCGCTTTCGTGCATAAAAAAACCGTTTTCAGGCTCACCAATAGACTTCGAGCAAAAATAGGTTTAAAAATAATTTGGAGGGTTTTTTCGCTATTTGCCCAAAAAAAGCCTTTTTTTCATTCATTTCTTTGCCGGGGTGAAAAAAGCTTTCCTTGCCTTGGCCCTCAAAACCAAAAACGCAGCCAAAATCACGAGCATTAAAGCCGCAAAAACACCCGGGACCTGCCCCCCCGAAAGCCACTCAAACTTATAGCTAACCGCAAGCAAAAAAACCACGAAAAGAGCTATAGGCAGCAAAACCAGGGCTGCAA
The DNA here is from genome assembly GCA_030651515.1 of archaeon. Classification (GTDB taxonomy): domain Archaea; phylum Iainarchaeota; class Iainarchaeia; order Iainarchaeales; family GW2011-AR10; genus JACQJF01. Next base: position 17,459 of record JAUSEO010000005.1, read on the forward strand.
AGGCCGAGGCAAAAAAACCAGTGGATTTATCTTGTTCATTCATACAAAAAAGAGGTAATAATAGTTTTTCTTAAAATAACATATAGCAAACCGCTTATATTTTTGGACTTTTTATTGCGGTTTGTTATATGCAAAAAGCAATTCAAATGTTCAAATGCATCTGCTTTTTGCTATAGTTGGTAACCCTATGTGCCGAAAAAGGGATTCACTCCACCACTTTCAAACCTCTTAAAAACCGAATATTGTCCATCCTGGATGCATTGCTTTCTGCATTGCAATGTAAGCGCCAACAAAGACAAGTATCCAGAATCCGTTCTTTGCCAGGGGTTTGTATTTTTTCCAGTCTAGTGGCATGATTTTCCCTCTTTTGAGCCAAAGTAAGCCATTACTATGTGCGAGCCAACGCATGCAGCCAAAGCCAGGCCATAAACCCACCAGCCAGTAAAACCAAACAATTGCAGCACTATTATTAGAATTACTGGCAGCATGCAACAGATTGCCATTTGGGCGAAATGATTTGACTTTATGTCGTTCCAAATTTTTCCAAGCATTGGGTATTTCCTCCTTTTACTGTTCTGGCAGTGCTGTTTCAACAACTTTGTTTTTGCTCAAGTCCAAGTATTTGAGCCCCTTTAACACATCAATCAATGAACAAAACAATCAATGAACAAAATAGCTTTCTTTTTTGGCATAAAGCGTAAGCCCGGGTTTGCCGAAGCAACCCCGGGGATGCAATAAAAGGTATTTGTGAAGGGGTGTTTTTAAGGGTTGCTTTTTTCCTTAAAAAAGCCTCCGGTGGGACTCGAACCCACAGCCTGCGGTTAGTTTGCCACTGGAAAAACACGAGAATTGCCGAATAATAGTTACAAAACCGCTGCTCTGCCATTGAGCCACGGAGGCGTGAATTTTTCACCCTCTATTTTTTTGGGCAAAGAAATGTTTTTTAACCCCGTTTTCCACCATTATTTTTGCGGGCATGAAAGAAACACTTTTTATGGCGCTGGTCTTGACAGCGCTTTTTGGGTGCACCCAGAACAACCTGCAAGAGGCAAGCGAAATGGCGTCTGAAATGCAGAAAGTAACCTTTGTGGCAAAAGACAATGTAACGATTTACGCCAATTACTGGAAAGCCGAATCCAGCCGTGCCGTAATCCTCGTCCACCAGTTCAACAGCTCCAAAGAAGCATACACAGGCTTAGCCAAGCTCCTCAATGAAGATGATTATGGCGTGCTTGCACTTGACCTGCGCGGGCACGGGGAAAGCCGTGCACAGGGTTCGCTTGCAAACCCGGCTTACCTCTCCGACAAAGACTTCCAGGACATGCACCTTGACCTGAGTGGTGCGCAAAAATTTCTCTCAGAAAAAGCCTACACTGGTTTTTTCATTGTCGGCTCATCCATTGGGGCAAACCTTGCGGTAACTTACCCGTTTGAAAACAGTGGCTTCAAAGCCGCAGTAGCACTTTCTCCAGGCGAAGACTTCAAGGGCCTAAAGCCCCTTTCAGCGGCCCGCGAAACAAATGTTCCGACAATGATTGTCGCAAGCAAAGACGATGCTTATTCTTTTGAATCAGCAGAAAAAATCCATGCCGCGATGACTGGCGAAAAAAAACTCGTCGAACTTGAAAACGCGGGGCACGGCACATTCATGCTCCAAAACAATCCAAATCTTTCAAGCCAAATACTTGAATGGTTCAAAGAGCACGCATGACTATTTTTTTTCCTTTGCCTTAGTGAATGCCTTAACTGCATCCATTAACTCCATTGGAATTGCAATGACAACCGTGTTTGAAGCAGTGGGTCCAAGCCCGTCAATTGTCTGAAGCGTCCTTAACTGCATTGCACCCGTGGACTTTGCCATTATTTCTGCTGCCTTTGAAAGGTTTTCAGCAGCCATCCTGTCACCCTCAGCCTTGATAATCGTGGCCCTTTTTTCCCTTTCCGAGGATGCCTGTCTTGACATGAGCCTCTTCAAATCCTCTGGCATGTCAATGTCCTGCATTTTTATGTTCGTGACTTTTATCCCCCACGCACCGCTTTCCCTGTCCACGATTTTTTCTATCTGTTCCCCGACCTGCTGCCTCTCGGCAAGAACCTCGTCAAGAGTCATCTGCCCAATGACGTCCCTCAACGCTGTTTGCGCGTACTGTGAAACCGCGTACTCGTAATCCTGCACGTTGATGATTGCCTTTGAAGCATCCTCCACCTTGAAGTAAAGCACCCCGTTGATTGTCACGGGGACATTGTCCTTGGTTATCGCCTGCTGGCTTGGAATGTCAATTGTAAGCACGCGCATGTCAATTATTTTCACTGCTTCAACGATTGGAAAAATAAAGTTCAACCCCGGCTGGAGTGTTTTGTCCAGTTTCCCAAGCGAAAAAACAACGCCTGTCTGGTACTGCTGGATAATCCTTATAGAAAGGAAAACCAAAAAAACCAGGTAAACCAGCAAAACAACCGGCCCCATGACCGGCACGAAAAACACTGCAACTGCAACAAGCAAAAAAACAAACCCGACAATCCCCTTCACGGCCCCATTCATGAAAAAATAAAGGGATTTAACTTCTTAAAAAACAATCTATCCAGCCTTCAGCTTGGTTTAAGCATATTTTTATTTTTTGCCAGCTAGTGAAGGCAGTTTCAGTTGTAAACAAAATGTTAACAACTGGTTTTACTTTCCTTTTAGAACCCGCTATTTATGGGTTATTTTAAAGAAATCTGATTTAATTTTATTTTAGTTCCTTTTTTCCATAAGTCTTTTCTCATAGCAATAGCACTTTCCATAAAATTGTATTCTGATGGTTCAATCATAAATTGCTTGAATTTTCTTAACACCCCATCAGAAGCATACAGGATAGAGTTGTAGTAAAATTCTGTTAATTTTTCCATGGCATATTTTTTAATCTCTTCTTTCTTCTTCAAACTTTGCATGTGTGGGTCGTGAATATTGAATTGATTCATATTTTCTGGTTTTAGAACACATCTCATGAATACCAAAGTAGACCTGTATTTGTCTTCGTTGAGACTCTGAATTCTCAATTCGGTTTCCTTTCTTTGATTCAAAAGATGTTGAATGTACCCGCCAATAATCCCCCCAAGCCCTAATAAACTTAAAATAGAAATTATTGTTTGCAAATCCATATTTTCACACTTGTTTTATTGACTTATTTAATAAGGAATGCCCCTATTGGGCTCATCACGACACAGTTAAAGTCAGGGATAATTGTTGCCCTAATATGTGTTCTACTTGATCAAGTGTGGCCAGAAATACTTTTAACCTTAATGAATTCGTCAGCCCTTTAGTCTTTTTCTTTTGTTTGATTCCGGCTCACCCAGATAGTTTTCCTGTGTGCTGATTTTTTCACCAGATTCAACTTCAAGTCTTTTTCTGGCGTCCCCAGCAATTTGTCCACCCAGCTTGGCGGCTTTTTTGTTTTGAATAAAGCCTTGCGCGTCCTTGCTTTTCGCGATTTTGGTGGTGGAGGCTTCGCCAAGCATGGTGAAAATGAGTTCCAAATCATTCATGTGGTCACGCAGGTTTTCTTTTGAAAGTTTTTTGAATTTCTTGTATTCCTCAACGGTTTTGCCAAAAGTTGCCTGGCTTATTTCGTTGGTCAAAATCGCGTATTCTTTGCCCTCTTGGACGCTTCGCTTTTTCCATTCATCCGTCAATTCCTGCCGGACCGCTATTCCACGAACCCTTTTTTCAATCCACTCGTCCGAATAGCCTTTTGCCTTGTAAAGTTCTTTCATGCGCGCTTGTGACAATTCCGGGTTTTCGATTTCCTGGACGCGCTCGTAACCGACTTGGGCGAGCCAGCGCTTGAAGGGTTCGGCTTTTGGCGAGGGAATTGACTGGATTATCCTGAACATTGATTTGGTATTAGTGCAGTCTGTTTCTCTTAATTTCCCATCCTCTGCAGACAATTTCAACTGTACGATTTTATCGTACGGTTCAAAACCTTCTTCTGAAAGCTTGATTTTTAAGTCAGACCAATATCTCTTTGGAATTGTACTGGCTTCCAATGCAGTTACAACATCTATTACAGAAAAATACCATTCATTCTCATGCCATGCCCGCCTGATTTTTTTGTCCTGAAAAACAACCAACGCATTTTGGTTTTCCACTTCAATCACCGTGCCTTTTAGTTATGAAATAGCCTTTGGCCCGCCCACATAAGATATTTGTATTCTTGTTTAAAAGCAGTTTCAGGCCTCGTTGCCGGTGTGAATCTTGAAGTGCCCATTGGGCTTATACAACAGTTAAAGTCATGGGATAAAACAGTGGCCCGGGTTTCACTTTCTCACATTTGCTATTGCAAGTCGGGTTGCTTCTCTTATAATTGCCCTTACGGTTATGGTGCTGCTTTTCATGCGCCTTCCCCAACCGAAATTCTGCAAGGCCTTTTCAATTGTCGCGTCTGACAGCAGTTCCTTTTCCAACGTCAAAATGCCTGCCTGCTTGCCCGAGTCTTCTGCGAGGCGGTAAAGGCGGATGATTGCCTCTGGCTGTTTCATCCCGGAGAAGCTGTTCCACAATTGCATTACTTCCTCATCAGTTGCCATATTTTCCAAGCCTCCTTTGCCGGGCTTTGCTTGCCGCGCATGTCATCATAATAACCCGAATTAGCAGTTGAAGACAAGGGATTTCCGTTTTTGGCCTTGTTTTTCTAACTGTGGCGTTATATGCCTCAAGCGAAGTTTGAACCAATTTTTCATGATGTTAGCGTTGCTGTTTGTATTACTTTTTTTGTTTCGCCTGAAAAAATCTTTTTTGCATTAGCGATTTCCATTGCAAGTATTTTGCCATCTTTTGAAATGTCCAGTACTATCCCATTTGACAGTTCAATGCTTTTCCAATAGTCACCTTCAAATAATTGTATTCCAAGAATATCCTCTTCCTTGTCGTACCATTTTTGTTTTTTCATTTCCACTCACTAATCCAAATAGTATGCTGTAATCAATTTAATTGTTTGGCTTCCGATTTTTCTGAAAACAACTTTTAACCGCTTTCCGTTTTGTGGAATAACCATAATCACATTCAAGGCATTGTCCTGGGTTTTGTCTTTTTCAAAATCCTTTGGATTGCTTAATGCGTATTCAATCATGTATTGTTCGATATTTCTGCGGAATTTTTTCTTTTTCTTCCAATGAAAAGATTCAATTATTTCCAATTGAGTTCCCCTTTTTCCGCATTCGTTTGTAATAATTTGTTTGTGTTCTTGTTTAAAAGCGGTTTCAGGCCACAGTGCCGGTGCGAATCTTGAAATGCTCATTGGGCTTATGCGACAGTTAAAGTCAGGGATATTTTGTTGCCCTAAAAGACATCTATTGTGAACCTTGTTTGAAAACAATTTTAAGTATATTGAAGATTCGTGATTTTCCAAACGGCTCTGTAGAAATCCTTTTTAAATAGGGATAAATAGAGGGTTTTCCCTCTATCTATTGTGATTCCCTATGAATGTTTTGTACCCTGTAAAATTTAATAGTTTCTATCAACTAGTCCAAAGCGTTTTGAACGAAATCAAGTTCCCGTACAGGTTCTCCGTGTTCTCCAAGAGAATGTATGGGAACTTTGTACACGTTTTTCTTCTCGTCTACAAAGAGAGATTGAACGTCTCGTATAGGCGTTTTGTACAAATAGCCAGCGAAGTAAACCTTGAAAGAACATTGGGAATTAAACGAATTCCCCATTTTACTACCATCCAAAAATTCTTACAGCGCATACCAAAGAAACTTTTCGAGTCAATGGTCAAAGCCTGCCGCAGACTACTTAACCTCAAAAAAGTTACCGGAATCATCGACGGAACAGGTTTTTCAAACACCAATCCTTCACATTATTACCAGCAAAGAGTTGATGGTGTAAAAGTCAAAAACTACACTAAAACCGTGTTATTAACGGATAAAAAAACAAAACTCGTGTTGAACATAAAAACTCACAGTGACAATGCTAGTGAGACTCTGGACTTTATACCTCTTGTACAAGACCTCAATGATACGTTGTCACAGGTTTTGGGTGATAAGGGCTATGACTCCATGAAAAATAGGGAATACTGTTGGAACAATGGAATCTCCGTACAAATTCCATTGAGAAACTTTAAACAAGCGGGATACAAGTACGGTCTACAACCCTATTTGAAAAAGAAACGACGCATAGCTTCACAATTATTTGACCAAAACGAGTATAGGTACAGGGTATTAGTTGAATCCGTGAACTCTGCCATTAAACGGACTCTGGGTTCCTGGGTAAACTCCCGTAACCCTGGTTCCCAACAAAAACAAGTAATTTTGAAAATCCTAGCTTACAACATAGAAGTAATCAACCGAACAATAAAACTCACCATATTTATAACCTAAACAGGAATTCTACACCGCCTTTCCAAACGAAATGTTTTAATCTGTGTTAAGCTTATTTGTGTAGGGAATTATGAGTAAGCCTATTCGAAGACCTGTTTCTGAAGGCCGACAAGGAGCTTCAAAGCCGATTGCATTTGTTAAGAATCCAGTAACTGGTGTAGACATTCCAGTTTTCTATCGCAACCTTGAGAACAGAATTACAAGTGATACACGGGGCGCTCCTGCTGCAAGGAATCCAAATGATAGGCGGATTCGGCAAGTGGGTGATTTTTTCAGTCAAGCACGTGTGAGCAAGGTGCATCATCAGCCACGTGTTAGAATGCTTCTTGAAAAATTTCAAAAGCAACGCTTGGCATCAGGTGACACCAGACCAATTACCTGGTATCCCAAGATTGTTGTAATGACTGAAGAAGAATTTAACCAATTGGACCCTAAGGGGAAAAAAAATTTTGTTGTAGTCAAAGAGGCAGGCTTTGTTTACTTTTTTAATCGTCGGGCGCCTGGCGGCGGTGGGAAAGTAATCACAAAAAAATACAAAAAACCTTAAAACAGACAAGAACAACTGGATTAAATCTGCGCTTTGTTTTCTAACTGTAATGTGAAGTGCCCCGAGCGGGATTTGAACCCGCGTCGATGCCGTGAGAGGGCATAGTCCTTGACCGGGCTAGACTATCGGGGCGGCCACACGATTTTCTCTAGAAAAAGGTTTATTAAAACAAAGTTGTGTGTTCCTCAAAATTCACGTATTTCCTCAAGCACAAACCGCAAGTTTGCGTCCTTGTCAAGCACTATCTGGTCAATTCCTTTTTCAGCGTAAACGTTATCCACATAGATTGCCCAGTAGTGGCTCTGTCCAGCCTCCACGCCTGCGATGGATTCAACGAAAAAACCAAACTCGTACTGTTTGCCTTTAACCTCTGTTGCCTCTCTGAGTGCGTCAAGTGCAATTGTCCCCTTTTCCACTTCCACTGTTTTTTCAAGGATGTTGTTTTCGCCGTCGTTGACGGCAAAAGAAACTTTCACTTGGGAAATAGTTTCCTGGCTGCCAGCTTGAGGTGCTTGCTGCTGGATTTGCTGTGTGCACCCTGCAAGCAAAAAAATTACGAAAAGAAAAAATAATGCATTCTTCATGTAGGAAAACAGGTTTGGTTAGGTATTTTAATTTTCTTTTTTATGGTCACAACCGGTATCCGCGGGGGCATTATCCGATTGTGACATTCATTGTGGCTTTGAGTATGCTTGAGTTTGGCCAAAAAGACCTTACCTTGAATGAACTTTCTGGCGCCGTGAATTCAATAGTCTTATTCTCGCCAGGTTTTACAACCCCCGTGTTGAAGTGGTCGCTTCTGATGTCTTCCCCGCCCCACGAAACCCCGCTTGTCGGAACGTTGAAAGTTATTCTCACAAGGTCCCCTGGAGAAACAGTTATCTCATTCGGGTCGAACTTTGAATCGTTTGCAAGAATCGTGAATTCTTTTGTTTCCGGCTCCTGTTGTGCATCCCCTGTTGCAGGCATTATTGTTATTGATTTTTCTTCAGAGTAAGCGTGCTTCCCTTCAACCATTGCGTGCACGCGGAAAAAAAGCGTTGTTTCTTCCAAAACTTCCGGCAAGGCAAAACCCACTCCAAACTGGCCATCAGTTGTTCTGCCGGTCAGGACATCGCTTGCGTTTGCGTATTCCTCAAAGTTCTCGCCATGCCCGCCAACCAAGTCCCAGTGCACTGCAGTGTGTTCAACTAATTTGTCTTCACTGCTTGCAACGGTCCATGCTAAAAAGAAATTTTCATCAGAAACACCTGCTGGCTCGAAAATGACCTGTTCAATCCTTGGCTTTGCAAGCTCGTCTTCAACTTCTCTCCCTTCTTCCCTCATTTTTTCCATGAATTCTCCAAATTGTTTTTCGCCAAACAGCTTCACCATGTTTGGTGCAAAAACGTATTTTCCATCCTGCATGGCAATTGAGTAAAGGTCAAAGTAAAGCACCATGTTGGTTTCAGAATCCTTTGTGATTCCAAAATTGTTTTCAACCAAAAATTCTTTTTGAGGCAGTTCCACCTGTATGGTTTCACCATCTGCAAGCAAAACCTCTATTTTTGAAACAGTGGCTTTCAGGCCGGTAAATGCTTCCGATTCAAGTTCAGTTGACCCAAGCCCCCCTTTTTCACCTTCAAGCGAAAGGACATCATAAATCTTTTTGTTGACAGTAAGGCCAAGTTCGTGCCCATCAGCACCGATTGCCTTGATGTTTTCAAAACCAACCATTATTTGTGAAACACCAGAGTTCTCGTTGTAGGATTCCTGGCTGGAAATGGAAAGAGAAAGCGTTCCTTTTTCTTTGGCTTGCGGTGGTTCCTGTGTCCCTGGTTGCTGCGTTGCACAGCCTGCAAAAAAAAGACCCAAAACCAAAAAAAGCGCCAAGAAACTCTTCATTCAAAAACCACCTAATTGTTGGGTAAAAAAAGCATTTTAAGCTTAATTTAGGCCTACTCAACGCTTTGGAAAAACTCTTTTTGTTTTTTCAAGAATCTTTTTCTGGAGTTTGGCCTATGTGCTCTTCAAAAGCCGTTCGCGGGGGTGTTTTCAGGGCTCTAAAGCCCAATCTGACAATCAATGCCGTGATTGCCAATGCCAAAAAAACCAGGCCATAAGGCCGCACGTCAAGCCCCTTGCCTGGTTTTATTTCAAGGACAAGGAAATGCACTATTGCAAAAAACAATGCCACATAGCCGGTTGTCTGGAGAAGTTTCCATTTTATGTAACCCATTTTTTTCACGGCCTCAGCCGTCGAGGTGATGGCCATGAGGAAAAAAATTCCAAATGCCAAAACCGCGGCAACAAAACCAATCCACTTGGGGTTTGCAAAAAGCATTTTGTTTGGGTCAAGGCCATAAATCACGAAAAGCGAATACGCTGAATGCAAAATTGCAAACAGGAATCCTGCAATCCCGGCATCCTTTCTGTACAGCAAGAATTTTCCAAAAGTTTTCGGAAACATTTTTGACAACGGGCCGACAACAAGCGCGCATGAAATCAAGCCGATTGCAGCCAGTGCCGCAACTTTGTTCAGCTCCGACCACGATTTCGCCGCGTCAGAAAAAAAAATTACAGCCAAAAGCTTTTGCGGGACAAGCGTTTTTGTCTCCTTGTCATATGCTGTGTAAAAAAACAAGAGTGACAAAAAAACAGCGGCGACAAAAACAAACGAGCCAGCCCTGGCAGACAGAGTCATTGCAGAGAAACAAATCCAAACTGATTTTTAAATAATGCCGGTGGGCAGATTTGAACTGCCGGTCCCCACATTATGAGTGTGGTGCTTTGACCGCTAAGCTACACCGGCAACTGATACGGCAGTTGGCACCGCGGGCGTTTCGCTTCGCTCAACAGTCCGTGCATCCGTTCACACCGCGTATGTGCCCTTTCTGCGAAAGGGCAGTAATACTGCTGAATTTCACAGTTACAGTTATTCGCGCTTCCAAAAAGGGTTACTTATTTTGGCTCTAAAAAGTTTAAAAAGCTGTTAATCAGGCGTTGCGGCTCAAAACACGAACCCTGCCATTATGTAGCACTATGCGGTCGGCGTAGCCTAAAAACAAGCCTGTTTCAAGCACTCCTGGCACTTCTTTTGCCCTGTATTCAAGGTCCTCAAGTGAAAAAACCTTGTCACAATCCACGTCCACGATGTAGTGGCCGGTTTCCGTCTTCAGCTTGCGCCCTTTATCCTCTCTTATTCGTGCATGCCCAAAGGATTCAAGTTGGTTCACTGTTCTTTTCCACCCGAAAAAAGCTATTTCAAAGGGAATCCTGCCCCTGATTTTTTTCACAAAATTCTTTTCCTCTGCAACCACCAACAGGTTTTCAGCGCTTTGCGCAATCATTTTGTCCCGCACAAGCGAAGAAGAATCCCTTTTCACGAAATTAAAGTCCCTGTCAACCTGGTCAACAAATTCGACTGCAAAATCAATCTCATGCTCGTTAATCGTGGTTATGGGGATTTCAAGCTGGCGCGCAATAACAGCCAGCCTGTTTGAAGTGGGCACAAACTGTATGGAGTTTATCGGGAGGTGGTCAAGCTCCAGCACAAGTGCCAGTTTTTTGAGGAATACCTCGCCCGCTTTTGAAGTGCCTATGGAAACAACGTCCCCGTCCTTTATGTACTTGAGGATAAACTTTTCAATGATGGCTTCAGACAGCATGGCAAACCAACAAAATACGGCGTTGCAGATATTTAATCGTTGCTTTCTTTTGCCAGCCTAACCTGCCTTTGACGCGCCATCTTTGGCCACGAGCAAGAGCACGCCTAAAGTTATGAGTATCCCGCCAATCATCGTGGCAAATGGGATTCCTTCAGAATAAAACAAAAAACCAACCAGTATAGTCATGGGTATTTCAAGGACCAGGATAATGCTTGCGGCAATGACACTCACGGCCTTCATGCCATAAATGACGAACAGGGCTTCAATGACGCTGTAAGCCCCGCCTGTGGACAAACCAAAAAAAATGCCTGAAATCTCTTTCTGCGAGCCAAAAAAAACGAACAACGGGAGATAAAAAAGAGCGCACAAGAGCACGGAGTAAAAAGAAACCTTTTTCGAGTCGGACTCCTTTAAGCTCCTTGAAGCAAGAATCATCCCGCCATACCCAAATGATGATGCAAGCGCTGCAATGTTTCCAACAAAAAATTTTTCCGACAGTGAAACAGAGGGCAAAAAAATCACGCCAATTCCAATCACGCATAGTGCAGCAGCGATTGCTTTCCACTTCGTTACTTTTTCCCTAAACAAAACAATTGCAGCCAAAGAGCCCCACAAAAGCCCAGTGTAATGAAGCAGAATCGTGTTTGCAAAGGTCGACAAAGTGAACGCGTAAAAAAGAAACAGGTTGGTGCTTGAAAGGCTCACTGCATAAAACAACAATTTTTTTGCCTCGGTTTTGGCTGGAAAGCCAAGTTTTGCTTTTTGGGCTTTGAAAATCAAAAGCAGCAAAACCGCGCCAAGGGAAAAACCAAGAAAATTCACGTCAAAAACGTTCAGGCCAATGCTTTCCAAAAACCGCAACAATGGGCCGTAAAAAGCCCACAAAAACGCAAGAGAAAGAACCGGCAGGTAGTTGAAAAAACGCGCCATGAAAACACCTTGGCTTTTTTTTTTTCACGCAGTTGCATTTGGCATTGAGTAAAAGGGGTTTTTTTTGTCCAGGTATTTCTGGATAAAATGCTTGAACAGGATTGGGGGCAGGATTGAACTTATCAGTGCAATCACGACTACTGCGGAAAAAATCTCGTTTGAAATGAACCCTGCTTTGAGTGCAATCAGGCCAACAGCAAGTTCTACGTCCCCCTTTGTGCTCATGGCCAGCGCCACAAGAAGCCCTTCAAGGTGTGAACCCTTGTTGAGCCGGACCCCAAGCCAGGTTCCAAAAATCCCGAAAAAAAAGCTGATTAAGAAAAGCAAGACAATGAGAAACGGGTTTGAAAGTGTAACCCCGAGGTCTGTGTTGTAGCCAACCCAGACAAAAAAAAGCGGGATGAAAAAACCAAAGCCAATTAAGTGAATGTCGTTTGAGATTTTGTGCTCTTCCCAGGGTTTTCTCTGCTCAATGCTCAAAAGGTTCCTGACAATTATCCCGGAAATGACTGCCCCTATAACCACTCCAAGCCCAAGCATGTTTGAAAGGACTCCCATGAGCAAGGCAACAGCAAGGGACGCGCCAAACAATGACTCGGGTGATTTTTTCGTCGAAAAAACGGAAAAAAACGAGGGCACTATCCAGAGCTTTGCAGAGACAACGAGGGCAACAAAAATAACGAGGTTGAACAAAAACTGGAATGGTGCTGTGCTGGAAGAAAAGCCGATTAATCCAAGGGTGAGAGTCAAAAGCAATAGTTCAACTATGTCGTCAACCGAACCCGCATTGACTATTAACTGCCCAAGCCTGTCTTTGAGCAGCCCCAGTTCGTCAAGAACGTCAACTATTACAGCCTGCGCGGAAACAGACATGATGAGCCCAATCACCACGGCTGCAGTGAAGCTAAAACCCATCCATGTCGTGAACCAAAAAACAATGATGAATGGAAGCGCCGTGTTGAGTGCTGAAATGAACAGGGATTCCCTGAGGTTTCTTTTGAATGCAGGAATGCTTACTTCAAGGCCTGAAAAAAAGAAAAGCAAAAGGAGCCCAAAGTTTGCAATCGACTCAAACGACTCTTTTACCGCGGTGTCAAAGAGGCTTAGAGAAAAAAACGGGTGCGTCAAAAGAAGCCCTGCAGCAATGTAACCAACCACCCGCGCAAGCCCGAAACTGTGGGCTACTTTTCCGAAAACGAAAGCCAAAACAAACGCAATCAATAGCGTGAGGAAAAAATCCATACACCAAATACTGCAAACCAGTATAAAGAATTTTGTCCTGGAAATGCCTCAGGGGAGAATTGAACTGAATTAATCGTTTTTTTTTAATCCTGATATACACGGGGCCTTTTGTCAATTTTTGTGATTAAGACAATCTGCTCTTTGTGCTTCACTTTGTACAGGGCGCGATAACCCCCAATTCTGTAACGGTAAATAGGCTCCCCATTGTCTCTTCCAATAAACTTTGAATCAGATGGAACAGGTTCATTCGACAGGCGCTTTAACCGCTCTTTAATCCTTTCACTAATGTGCCGGTCCAACTTGTCCAAAAACTTTTGGGCGTGCTGTGACAAGTGGACAGCATAGATATCAGATCAGCCTCTTGGTTTTGCCAGCCTTTAAATCTTTTTCCGCTTTCTGAATGGATTCAACATCATCATCCGTCAGCAATACATCTGAATCAGCCAGATGGCCTTTGATGTATTCGATATCCACCCGGATGTCTTTCAACTCTTTCAAAATCTGTTTCGATTCTGCTTCCATAAAATTTACTTGCACTCAAAGACTTAAAAAACGTAATGTAAAAGCCTCAGGGGAGAATTGCACTCTCGACCTGCCCGTTGGCTACTTGGTTATTTCATATTTTATGTACTGGGGCTGCCTGTTAATGAAAGGATTTGAATATTCAAAGAAAACGTCCAATTTTTCCAGGCTTTCAGGGACTTCAAACGCCACCCACCCACTGGTTTTTTGGCCGACGTTAAGCTGCTCAATAAAACTTAATGTTTTGGAGTAGTCATCCTCCAGGCCGACTGCAAATGTTCTGCTGATTTTTTCCCGTTCTTCATCTTCAGAATATATGTCTGGAGAAAAGAAATCCGTGTCTTCCCCGATATTTTTTATTTCAAAAAAAGCCACCACATAATGTTTGTAAAAATATTCATTGTTGCTGCTGGCAAACTTTGCTTCTTTCAGAACTACTTCATATTCCGTGTTCAGGTACTTTATTTTGTAAGGCGTTCCTATAACCGCGTTTTCTATGTTTTTGTTCGGATTTTCCTGTGCTTTACTTTCTGGAGGCTCTGTTTTTTCATCCGCTGTGTCTGTTTTTTCTTCAACGCTTCCGGTCTGTTTTGAAGTGCAACCAAAAAGCAGCACAAGAACTGCCAAAGAAACCAAGAGTATTTTTGATATGTTCATTTTTATGCCTCATTATTTTTTTTAAGAACGCCCATCAAGCCCCCTATTAACAGGAGAATGAATGAGAGTGAGTAAAACCAGCTGATTGAAATTAATCCGCCAATGGCGGAAACCAGCATAAGGGCTCCGCCAAGTCTTGGTTTGTTTCTTACAAGAACGGAACCAACTATTCCGACAATTGAAAATATTATTGCAGCAAAACCAAGCACTACTATAAACGAGCTGGAATCCACTACTTCCTTTGATTCAACTGCTTCTCCGATTGCTCCAGCCAACCCGCCCAAAAGCAGGGCAGCCAAAGCCCCAAAAAAACCAAGAATTCCGCCAATTAAACCTAAAACAAACTCAACTGTTCTTGACCCCATTTTACTCTTTGAAATAATGCTACGAAACTCATATAAATATGTTATGAGGCGGTTATGAGCTGATTTTAATAGGGCAAGCGTCCTAAATAATATGTTTGAAGAAATAGTTGCCCTTAAAAGAAGTAAAACCAAAACACAAATTTTGAAGGCACTTTTTCAAGCAAAGACTCCAACCGAAGTTGCCAAACAGCTAAATTTGCACCAGTCAAGTGTCTCAAGAAGCATTTTGCAAATGGAGCAGGCTGGGTTGTTAAAATGCGTTACTCCAAAAGAAAGAAACTTTAGGCATTATCTGATAACCGAGAAAGGTAAAAAATTGCTGAAAATAGTGCAAGCAAAAACTTGAGTTTTTTTTTCACTTTTAAACTATTTTTTCGCACCGGTAACGAGGCTCCAAAAAGGCTGAAGCCTTTATTGGAAAATAAGCTCTTGGCGGGAATTGAACCCGCGATCCCGTCCTAATCAGCCTTCCTTATGTAGATACCAAGGACGTGCGATACCACTTCGCTACAAGAGCCTAATAACCCTAATACTTGCCTTAAAAAATCCTTAAATTATGTCAAACCACGAAAGTTTTTAGGCTTATTGGCGTGGTTTGACAGATAACACCTCGCAAAGTGAAGCTTTGCGAGGCATCGCAAATGCAAAAACATTTGCAATGAACCATGGAAAATTTTCCGAATTATTTTCTTGGTTTGTTATAGTTTCTTCAGTTTTTCAAGCTCGTTAAAACGGATTTTTTCCTGCTTTCCGGTCGCCATGTTTTTGAGGTTGAATGCCTTTTCTTTTTCCTCGTTTTCACCAAAAACAATGGCAAATGGAATCTTTTTTCCAGAGGCAAATTCAAGGCTTTTTGAAACGTTCCTGTTCATCAAGTCGATTTCCGTGCTTATGCCAAGTGCCCTGATTTTTTGGCAAAGCAAAAGCGCAGGCTCGAAAAAATCTTTGGAAAAAGGCGCAATGAAAACTTTTGTCCCATTCGGGTTTTTTTCTTTTACAAGCTCCATTACACGCTCAACCCCAAAGCTAATCCCGACAGCCGGGACTTTTGCCCCGCCCATGTCTGAAATAAGGTTGTCATAGCGCCCGCCGCCCCCGATGCTTGGGCCATCGCTTTTCACTTCAAACACATTCCCCGTATAGTACTCGAGGCCGCGTGCAAGCGAAAGGTCAAACTCCAAAAATTCTTCAACCCCTGTTTTTTTCGCCAAGCTAAACAATTCATTTATCTCCTTCAAGCCTTCTGATGAGGGGATAATTTTTTGGAGTTCCTTAATCGAGCAGGAAAGTTTGGCAACGATTTCTGTTTTGATTTTCTTTTCCTTCAGTTCTTTTTCAACTTCTTTTGTCCCAATCTTGTCAAGTTTGTCCATGCAGCGGAAGCACTCTTTTGCCTGGTCTTTTTTAACTCCGCATGCAACCGCAAAGTCCTCCAGGAGCTTTCTGTTGTTGACTTTTATTTTCCCTTTCACTCCAAGCTTTTTGAGGACGTCAACTGCAATCAGCACGCATTCAAAGTCAGCAGAAACCAATGGCGAGCCAATGATGTCCGCGTCAGCCTGTGTGAACTCGCGCCACCTTTTTGCCTGTGGCCTGTCATAGCGCCACACTTGTGCAATCTGGTAGCGCTTGAAAGGCTTTTTGAGTGCAGGGTTTGATGCTACAACCCGTGCAAGTGGGACTGTGAGGTCAAACCGAAGGCCGATTTCGCGTCCGCCCTTGTCATTGAAAAAATAAATCTCATCCTTAATCGCTGTTCCGGCAGTGTCTTTTTTTGTAAGCGTTTCAAGCTCTTCAAGTGCAGGCGTCTGCAGTGGTTCAAAGCCGTAGGACTCAAAAACCTGCCTGCATGTGTCCTCGACAAACTGTTTTTTCCTTGCATTTTCTCCGACAAAGTCCTGCATTCCACGCACTGTTTTCATTCATTCCACCTTCAATATAGGGCCGCGATCGGGATTTGAACCCGAGTCGGAGGATCCACAGTCCTCCATGCTAGACCACTGCACCATCGCAGCCAGTTTCAAGTTTTCCCGAGTCCAAAAGCTATTTTGCATTAAACCCAGAGAGAACAAGGAAAACAAAAAATTTAAGCTAGTTGCAGGCCTAAAAAAAACAGTTAAATCAGTTATGAAGACACTCACTTTTAATTGCCTGCATAATCTATATTTCCAGCCACTTGTTTAAATAACTTTTCCAGGCTGTTTTTTTGCCTTTTGACTTGCCCCCTGGAAACCTTTAAATCCTTGCCTTGAAACAATTTATTTTGGGCTTTTAAACGCACGGGTAGCGAAGCGGCCAAATGCAGGAGGCAGGACTCGAACCTGCGAAGCCACTAAGGCATCAGGCCCTGAACCTGATCGAATTGCCACTATCGGACTCCTGCAGTTGAAAATATGTTGAATAAACTATTTTCTCTTTGGGCAAAGACTATTTTTGGTTAAAAACATATTTTAATTATCTTTTGTGGTATTTTTGAAAGAATTCTTCCTTGGTTATACTGCATTGTTTCAGAATTCCGTTTAACGTTCCAATATCCAGTTTTTTGTGGAGTGGAACTATGCTTACAATTGTCTCTTTTTCTGTTTTCTTTTTTATTCTCACATGGCTTCCTTTTTGCCGGATTGGTTCAAAACCAAATGTGTAAAGAATTTTTAGCAGTTCTTTTCCTGAAATAATCGGGAGTTTTTCCAGTTAAATCGCCTTTTTCAAGCATTCAAAAAAATAGTTGCGACTTTTGCCCTTTTAAAAGGCCTGGCTTTAAGCATTTTTTGGACGTCTTCATCCTCCAAATAAAGCTCCAAGGCCTCCTTTAAATTCTTTAAAGCTGCTTTTTCTGTTTTTCCTTGCGTAGTTACCCCAAGTTCTGGGCAAAAAGCTACAAAAGCGGTTTCCCCTTTGGTAATCACAGCAGAATACTCTTTTTCCATGATAAATATATCAGTCGTTGTTAATAAAAAAATTCCCTTTTTCAAGGTTTTTTTTCACCAATGCTTTTTATCCACTTTCTTCTTTTTTTTCTTCATGCTTTTTGAGGTTCTTTTTGTTGCGCTGGGGGCTTACCTCATGCTCAAGGGCGCCGAGTGGGTGACGGATTCCTCCATCGGGGTTGCAAAGCGCCTTGGAACAACCCGCCTTGCAGTCGGTTTAATCCTTATCTCTGTCATGCTCAGTTTGCCGGAACTCCTTGTTGCTTTGTCTGCTTTTTTCAAGGGCCACGAAGACCTGAGCGTTGGAGTAAGCATTGGCTCAGTCATAGTCAACCTTGGGCTGATTCTTGGAATTACTGCACTGATTCGGCCGATAAAAGTCCCGCGCCACGTGGTTACGCGAGACGGGGTATTCATGCTGATTGCAACCATTGTTGTCGCCCTCATTGCACTGGAGGACTTGAAGCTTACACAGCGCGATGGGCTGATTTTTCTCTTGCTGTTCATCCCTTATGTCGTGAACGTGTACGAGCAGGAAAGGCAGCTTGCAAAGCACGAGCAGGAAAAAGAAGTGCAGGACATTTCCAAAACGCTTTTGCTGTTTGGAAAACTTGGAAACCCCCTTGTGATTAAAAGCGGTTACCTGATTTTTTTTGTCGGCTTTGGCCTGCTTTTGGCGGGGTCAGAGCTGTTCACACAGGGCCTTTTGGGGGTCTCAAAGTTTTTTTCAGTCTCGGACGTTTTGGTTGGAGTAACTGTCGGAGCGCTTGGGCCAAGCCTCCCAAACCTCGTTGTGGCAATCCAGGCCTCCCGCAAAGGCTTTGACGACATAGTCGTTTCACAGTCGATTGGTTCAAATATTTTCACTTTGTTTGTCACGCTTGGGATTCTGGCAACCGCACGGACAATAGTGCTCCAGCCGGAGTTTTCCGTCGTGACATTGCCTGCGCTTTTGGTTGTCACGGTTGTATCCTTTGTTTTTCTCGTGAAAGGAAAAATCGGGAGGCTGGAAGGTGCAGTCCTTGTGCTGCTTTACCTGGCAGCGCTTTTGGCTGAAATTGCATCAAACACTGCTTTTTTCTGAATCTGCAGGTTTTTATACCCGTTTAGCTTTTTGTTTTAAAGAAACACAATGGCTTTGCGCTTTACTTTAACCGACCTCAAAATAGTGCTTGGGGATCTTGGGCAGGTTTTTTACTTGAGTGCCCCAAGCTTTCTTGCCCCAATGCCATTTTCATTATTGTATGGTGAGCCTCTTCACTTTGTGTTTTCTTATTTCATCGCTGCTGCACTGGTTTTTTTGATTGGGCTTGCACTCAAAAAATTTTTCTCCACAAGTGCGGAAACCGAGACAAAGCACGCGTTTTTGACTGCAAGCCTATTGTGGCTCTTGTTCACGGCGTTTGCCGCAATGCCGTTTGTTTTAGTCCAAGGCACCAGTTTTGTTGACGGTTTTTTTGAATCAATGTCTGCAATAACCACAACTGGCCTGAGCGTGCTTGACAGTGAACTTGACTCTGTCCCAAAAAGCCTGGTTTTTTGGAGGAGTTTTCTTGGATGGTTTGGGGGAATGGGGATAATAGTCCTTGCACTAATCGGGATAGTTTCAGCTTATTCCACTACGTCAAAACTTTTTTTTGCAGAGGGGCGCGATGACAGGATAAAACCAAACCTGAAGCACACGGTAAAAGAACTCTGGAAAATCTACCTTGCAATAACCGTGCTTGGAATTGCCGCCCTGCTGGTTGCAGGCATGGGTTTTTTTGACGCTCTCAATTATGCAATGTCTGCTGTTTCAACGTCTGGTGTAAACACTTCTCCCGACAGGCTTGCAGTGCAGCCAAACCTGTTGGTGGAAATAATCCTCACCTTGCTTTTGGTGATTGGCTCCACGAACTTTGCACTCCACTATGTTTTCATAAAAAAGAAAAACCCAAAAGTTTACCTGCAGAGTGCTGAGTTCAAAGCCATGCTTGCGTTTTCCATTATTGGTGGCTTGTTGGTGCTTCCAAAAATTGCATTGTTTGCCCCGGCTTTTTCCGAGGCAATACGCATTTCTTTTTTCCACTCTTTTTCTGCACAGCTTGGCGGCTTCATGGCAGTCACGGTTTCTTACCTTGCCGCGTCAGACGATTTTGTCAAACTTGTTCTTGCAAGCCTCATGGTGGTTGGCGGAAGCAGTGGCAGCACTTCAGGCGGCCTGAAAGTAAGCCGCGTGCTTTTGGTGCTGAAGCAATTTTTGTGGAAAATAAAGGAAACCACGCTTGACCGCGGAGCGGTTTTTACAAAAAAATTTGAAGGAACCGAAGTCGAGCCACAGCGCTTGTCTGACGTCAACCACTTTGTCCTAGTTTACCTGGCAGTCCTTTTGGTTGGGACAATGTTTTTGACAATCCATGGAAACTCTTTGGCTGATTCTTTTCTTGAAGCCTCGTCTGCCCAGGCAAACGCGGGCATAAGCTCCGGAATAACGCACAAAGGAATGCCGGTTTCATCCGAAATTTCACTGGTTTTGCTCATGTGGCTTGGCCGCCTTGACATTATTCCCCTATTTGTAGGGCTTGGACTAGTGTTTTCGGGCCGCAAAGCCAAAGATTTTTAACCAAAAAAAGCCTAACTATAGCAAACGGCAAAAATAATTCGGACAAACAAAAGCCGTTTGATATCCTGTCAAACCACGTTAAAATACCGGGAAACTTTCCTGGTTTGGCATAGTTAAAACCAGTAAAAAAAAGAGTTGATTTTTGGGTGTTCATAATCGTTATCGGTGCTGGGGACATTGGGTATTACCTGGCCCAGCTGTTGCTTGAAGAAGACCACGACGTTGTCGTCATAGACCGGGATGACGCCGTGTGCAAAAAAGTCTCCGAAGAACTCGACATAGTCGTCAACAAAGGGGACGCGACAGACCCCAAGGTCCTTGAAAAGGCAAACGTGAAGGAAGCAGATGCAGTGGTTTCCCTTACAGGCATTGATGAGACAAACATGATTGTAAGCCTCTTGGCAAAAGAATTGGGGGCAAAAAGCGTTGCCACGCGCATTGGCCGCGTGGAATACGACGAAGGCGTTTTAAAAAAACTTGGAATAGACATCGTGATTCACCCGGAAGCAGCTGCAGCAGGATACATTGCAGAATTAATCACCAAGCCGGAAGTTTTGGACCTTGCTTTTATTTCGCGCGGCCAGGCAGAAATACTTGAACTCGAAGTCCTGCCGACCAGCAAAGCAGTTGGAAAAAAAATCAGGGAAATCGAGCACCCGGTCGGCTCTGCAATCGTTGCATTGTTTGAAGGTGACAACATCATTATTCCCGACCCGGAAAAAACCATCGAAGCCGGGATGAAAGTCCTAGTGCTTACAAAGAACGAGTCAATTGAAAAAGTCAGGAAAATGTTTGCGTGAAAAAAAAATTATTCGCGCTCTTCGTGTTCATGGGGTGGCTGCTCCCCGGGGCGCAACTTTTTCTTCAAACCAAGCATTTCCAGAATTGTGCGAAAATTACTTCCAAATGACCTGGTTTTTGGCTGTCTTCCATAAGGCATTTTTTTTCACTTTCCTTTAAGCAGCTTTTTTCTTGGGTGCTTCATTTTGTGCAACTGGTTTTTGTGCAAGCATCCTGTGGCCTTCTGAACCAAAATACTGCCTTTTCAACGTTGGTTTTTTTGGTCTTGACAGGATTCTGATTCCTTTTCCTGCTGCGTGCGCTCCAAGTGTTCTGTGCCGTGCCCTTGCATGGCCCGCGGTTTTTTTCCGCTGGCCAGTTAAAAGAGCTCTTCTTGCATCCTCTGCAGCTCTTTGCTCAGGCGTAGTTGTAAGCCTTCTTACAAACTTTGTTCTCCACAATCTTCCAAGTGGCATCAAAAAAACCTCTTAAGTAAAAGAACATTTTTCGCGTATTTAAACTAAATGGTACGCCCGGCTCTGTTGAAAAAGTCTTATTTATGAGTTTGAACTACCACCCGTAGGTGGGGGATAAAACCAGTTGAGGTGGTTTAACCCAAAATGAAAGAAGTCAAACTAGTAATTAAAGTTAAGCGATTGTTGAAAAGAGGAAAA
>JAUSEO010000006.1 GCA_030651515.1 archaeon
TTTCGTTTTCTCCTGTGCTAAAAATTCTTGAAAATCTTTTCGGAGAATTTCCAAGCTTTCTGGGCTTTTTGCCTGAAGGCTCTTAAAAAAATTCATTTCAAAACCCCGCTTTTTTCAAGCCCAATTTCCAAAAGCCGGCCCATAGGGATAAAACTCGTTTTCGATTTTTTTGAAAGCAATTCAAGGGTTCTTTCATCCAATGAAAATGTGAACTTTTTTCTTGCCATTTTGAAATCTACCCTACCTCGTATAAACTTACGAAATAATTAGCACCAAAAAGCTTTTAAATACACTTCGTTAGGTTTTACGAATTAACAACCTCTTTAAATATTGTTGTTTGGCATATTTTTACGAAATGACAAGGAAAATTTACAGTTTGATGAAAAGCAAAAAAGTTTACGAGTTATTTACAGTAATAGTAAATACGCCGGGTTTATCCGTTTCTGACTTGGCAAAAAAAGTTAAAAATACATCTATTACCGCAGTTAGTGAGCAGTTAATTCCTTTGAAAGACATTGGGCTTGTTATAGAAAAGAAGGAAGGGAAATTCAGGTTTTTTTATCCAGATAAAGAACAAGTCAAGAAAAAGCTTGGATTTGATTTGGATAAAAATAAAAACGAGTTGAAAAAGCATAAAAAATTAATTGACCTGTCAATGCCGGGTTTTCTCGATTATTTTGAAACAGGGAATGTCAAGGTTTCAAAAAAAGCAGATAAAGAGTTCATGGAGGCAATAATTGCGGCAGGTGTTGCCGCATTAATCAAACAAAAAGAAAAAAAGTAATTTTATTTACCTGCCTTTAAATTTTTTCATTTCTTCCATTTCTTGGCGCATTTCGCCTATAAGCAAGACAAGTGCTTCAAAGCGTTGCGTGTTTTCAGCTTCTCTATTGATTATTTCGCTTGGGTTTAGAGGCAGGTTACAGTTATCGCAAATACTGGCAAGCGCGTTAAAGCTTTTACCACACTTGAAGCAAACCTTGTTTTCAAACAATTCTTTTTTTGGCTGTTCTTTTACCTGGCCGGTGGCTTTGTTGTAAGCGGCATGGCTTTCAGCTTCCGTGACGTGTAAATAGTTTTCGTCCATTCTTGAGGTCGCTGAACCCCACAGCCTGACTTTTGCGAGCGGCGCAGGTAAATGCAATAAACTCCAAGTCGCGTGCGCGTGCCTGAAAATATGGACATTGGTTTTTCTTTTTCCATAAATCCCTGTTTTTATGGCAGCTCGCTTGAACGCTTTTTTTATAGCAGCGTAAGACAAAAAGCGTTTTCCGTTCTCGCCTGCAAACAAAACTTGGTCGTCTTGAATCCCGGCATTGTTTAAAT
Source organism: archaeon (assembly GCA_030651515.1). Classification (GTDB taxonomy): domain Archaea; phylum Iainarchaeota; class Iainarchaeia; order Iainarchaeales; family GW2011-AR10; genus JACQJF01. The sequence goes on from JAUSEO010000006.1 coordinate 1,327, forward strand.
ATTCTGTGACAAAGCACGCCAAACTGGGGGTAATTGGAACACTCCGGGAACCTGTTTTTCCCGTCACGTGGCAAATAATGCTTTTATCGCCTTTTAACTCAACGTCCTGTCGCCTTAAAGTCGTTGCCTCGCTCAAACGCAGGCCACCACCAAAAAACAGGCTAAGCATGGCGCGGTATTTTATGTTTAGTGCTTGGAGCATGGCAAAAGTTTCTTCCTCTGTTGGCAAATCAATGGCTCTTATCTTGTTTTCCCCGTTGAGTTTTAAGCGTTTCAATTCTTCAGATTCTACAAAGTTCTTTTGGCCCGCCCAGTGAAAGTATTGGCTCAAAAACTTCCGGTAATCGTTAATCGTGGTCTTGGAAACGCCTTTTTGTGCAAGCTTGATGTTTATGCTTTCAAGGTCTTTTTCCTTGAAACTCGTCAATGGTTTTCCTGCATATTCAATGCACTTTTTCATTACCACGAGCAGTTTTAAGTGCCGGGCCGGGGAAAGCTTTTTTTTCTCACAGTAACGCAGGCTAAAGTCAAATAGGTTTTCTTTTTCCGGTTTCTTCAAGGCTTGAATTTGCTTTTTGACGGTTTCAAGGCGTTTTGAGTAATCTAAAAGCGTTTCCTTTTGCCCTTGCATAAAGCAACCCCTGCACTCACAATATTTAAGTGCAAGGGCGTTTGACATTAGGTCTGAGCGCCCCCACAGGGAATTGAACCCTGACCAAAAGCTCTTTACAATCCCGACAAGCCTAACTCTGATTTAGTTCGATTGAGCTTAAAGCGAAAATCGAACGCGTCGCAGGCTCACGCAAGGGCCTTCCGCAAGCTTTCGTGCTGTCCATTACACCATGGGGGCACTGAAGAATTGTAATGGTTATTGTTTTTCAAGGTTTTGCACGAACAATCCGAGGAAAAAACCGTAAATCCCTGCCAATGGCTTGATGAAAATGCTTGAGGCAAAGAGGTAAAGGGAGGCCACGATAAAACCGGCTATGAGCCAGTAGTTTTCCTCAATCAGAACCAAAAGGGGCATGGATTGTTTTATTTTATCAAAGGACTTGGAAAAGTCCTGTTTCTCTATGTTTCCTTTAGCGTTTTCGCGGAACTGTCCTTCGACTTGTGCCCGGTATTCTTTTGAATAAACCTGTTCAACCAGTGTGTTTGTTGCAACTACGAATGCCTGGACGTCCCTGTCTTCTTTTTGCGCGAGTTTTTCAAACAACGGGCTGTTCACAAGCGACTGGGCGGCTTGCTGCTGGCCCTGGATGTAAACGCTTGCAGCACTCCTGCTTAAGTCATCTGCAAGGCCATCATTGTCTTGTACAATTGATGCAAGCATTTTTTCCTCAAACTTTGCAACTATTTTTTCCTGTTGCGGCAGGACAAAGAGGGCGGTTGAGGCAAACAACCCAATGGAAATAAATGTTCCAACTAGGCCCGCGGTTGCCATGCTTGTCCTCAAAAACGGGAGTGTCTTTAGTTCGGAGAACTTTACAAAGCTTGCTTCAACGCCCAAAAGGAGTGCTGTTGCATACACGATTCCTGTCACGAGAAATTGCTGTGCATTCTGGTAAAGCGCCATTGAAAGCCCGAGAAAAGCGATTGAGCCTGCAAACACTATGATGTAAAGAGTTTTTTTTTCAAACACTTTTGCGTAGGCTGACACAAGCGCAATTGAGAGCGGGAAAAGAACCAAAAAAATTACAAAGTCCAGGTTAAAGGCTGCTGCAAAGAATTCGTCAAAGCCTGTCAGGCCAATCATTTTTTCAATCGTGAGGCCTGTTGCGTTGAGGAAAAAACCCCATAAAACCATTGAACCAAAAAGCAATGCAAAGCCAATGATTTCTTTTTTGTACTTCAATCCACTTGCGTCTTTCATTTCACTAGCACCAGGATGTCCTTGTCTTCAACAAGTATTGTGGTCTCTGCCTGTGTCACGATTTTTCCTTCAAGTTCCCTGAGCACTGGGTATGCGTGGATGGATTTTTTCTGGAGGAGTTCACGCAGGGCGGTTTTTCTTTCAAAGTCTGACATCTTCATTTTTTTCACAAGCCACCTTTCTGCAAACGGCAGTCCCTTGTAATCTTTTTCAACAAGGTCGCTTATTTTTCTACCGGTCATGCTCCGCAGGGGTTTTTTTTCGTCAAAGCCGAAAATTTCTGCCTGCACGCCCTCGTGCACCAGCCCCTCACCATCAGTTGCGAATGGCTCGATTGCATACACCTTGCCTGGTTCAAGCTCGCGTGCGTCTTTTGAAGAAGTGTTGGGGATGCTTGGGCTTGCGTGAGCCACCCATTCTTCTATGCCGTGGCCGCAAAGGTTCTGGACTGGCTTGAATCCTTTTTTCTTTATTTCTTTTTCAATTGTTTCGCCGAGTTTTCCAACCCCGATTCCGGGCATTGCAGCCGAGAGCGCAGATTCAAGCGCGCCTTCACTTGCTTCAAGCATTTTTCCAAACTCGCCAGACAAGTCAATTGTTACAGCGGAGTCAGTGATGCAGCCATCCAAGTGCACGCCAATGTCAACCTTTGCAACGTCGTGGTCAGAAAAAACCTCTTTGCTGTCAAACGAGGGGGTAAAATGTGCCGCAATGTGGTTGATTGAAACATTCACCGGAAACGCGGGTTTTCCGCCCTCGTCTTCAATGAATTTCTCTATTTTTTCACAAAGCCCAAGGAGAGGCGTGCCTTCCTTGACGTTTTTTTGCGCAAGCTTTAAGGCAGAAGAAAGAATCGAACCAGATTTTATGTATAAACTGCGTTGTTTTTTTTCCACGTTTTTCACTTTTTAACTAAATTTTTAATACAACGATTTTTTTAACTCTGTGGCTTCAGGAAAAAAACTCCAGGCTTTTCTGCTTTCCGCCGTGAATCAGGTCTTCTTTTGACACTCCAAGCTCTGAAATTATCCTTATCACGGCAGGAATCAACTGATGTTCAATATAATAGTCCGCGTCATAGTTTCCCTCCTTGACAAACTCTTCAAGCTCTGCCCTGTCGCTGATGCTTTTCCCGTTTTTCGTGATTATGAAGCTCACCGTTGAACCGACTTCTATTTCTTTTCCGCGCGCAATCGCCTTTTTTGCCGCCGCCACGTGTGGCCCGATGGTCTCGTAGCTCTTCAGTGGTTTTTTTATCTGGGTCAGCACAACGAGCTCTTTTTTTTCCGCTTTTCCCTCGCGAAGCCTCTTGATTTTTTCTTTCACTATGTCAATTGCTTTTTGTGGGCTTCCAAGTTCCAGCACTGCCTGCAATACTTCCCGCTGCGTGTCCTTTGCGATTTTTGCCCAGTCCCGCCGAACGTACTCAAACCCGACGATTTTCAGGTTCCCGTCAAAGTCCAGGAGCGCGTACCTTTTTTTTGCCGCTCCGCCCTCGCGCTTGGTGACAAAAATCCCGCGCTTATAATACCCTTCAAATTCCAGTTCCATTGCCCCTGGCAACTCTGAATTAATTTTTTTGACAAACTCTAAAACATCTTCTTTTGCTTTTTCTTTTGGGACTTTTAAAAAACAGCTGTCCGTGTTATGCAGTAGCACCTGTCCGCAGGAATCGACAAAGTTATTGTTTTCTTCTACGCTTAAATCGTAAACAAAACCTTCATATTTTTCTTCAATTATTTTTGTTTTTAATGTTTTGTTGTGTTTGGTGGAGGTTTTTAGTTCGTAGCACTGTTTTGACGGCCTGTAGTTTATAATGTGGTTTCTTCCAAGTTGTTTCAATAACAGGCTTAAACCGCTTGCCACTCCAAGAGATTTTGTCGTGTAACTGAAATTGTTTTGTATGTATTCTTCTGAATAGCCAAGCCTTTTGTTTACGCTGTGGCTTCCGTCTCCCTCAATCATTTTTTCAAGGAGCAAAAGCTTGTATCTTTCAGGAACATTGAAAATAAAATTTGGAAGCCTCTTTGAGTGGCTTTTTTGCCCGCAAAAAACTTTAAAGAAAACTGCTGAAACCCCGTTCATCATCTGGAGTTTGCAGGTCAAATCAGCGTATTGAACTGTCTTTTGGGCAGTCCCGTTATTATAAGTTAAAGTTCTTTCGCTTTTCGTTGACCTGATTATTGAAGCCTTGGCGTTGAATAAATTGTTGTAGTCTGCCTGGAGTTCTTCAAGCCATTTAACATTTGAAGATGCAATGCTTGCCCCAAACCTGCTTTTTGTTGTCTCAATTGTTGAACTGCTTCCTTCAGCAATATATGCTCCAAGGAGCCTGCACATTGCATTGAATTCCCCGGACCCGGCATGTATGAATCTTTTCAGTCTGATTGGATTTTTTTGGTTTGTCCATCCAAACCATAAGCATTCATTGTCAGCCTGCACTTTTGAAATTTTAGTCCTGCCTTTGTAGGTTATTTTGGAGGAATAGTTTTGCAATTCTTTAAACAAATCAATAACTTCGATATTTTTCGAGCTTGGGATGAGTTTTGGCGAAAAAAATCTTTTTTCGGCCATTTCTCCCGGTTTTGTTTCCTGTAGTTTTCCATCCTGCAAGGTTATTATTGAATGGTCTTCAGTGGCCCTTGTTTCGCCGAATTTTTGTTGTACTCTGTAAATCTTTTTCCCTGTTTTGTGGCGTATTACTGCCTTTATTGGATTCCATTCTGCGGCAAAAGTCAAAGGATTAACGGAAAGAGCCTCAAATCCCTTCAGAGAAATGAATTCTTTTTCGCGCTCTTTTATTGCTTTTCCCTTGTTTTCCTCAAACAGTTCCTGAATGTTTTTTGCTTCAATGAACCCCTGCGGGTTTTTTATGGTAACGAATCGTTCCGCAGTAATACTGTCGCCATAAAGCCCGACAAAACCCTGTTCTTCTGCTTTGGCATTTATGTCCTGGATATAGTGCCTGCTCCATGCCGTGATTGCCTTTGCGCACTGCCTTGAGTACCACCTGCTCCGCGGGTAACCAAGATAACCATAATGGGAATTCAGCAGAATCTTGAGTGCCTGCTGCTTTGCCGCAAACAATGCATGTGCAGGGTCAGTGGGGGCTGTTTTTTTCATGGCTTTTTTGGCTTCAACCCTTTTTTCAAGTATTTCCTCAAGCACAATAGGAATGAATCCTTTGTGTTTCATGCAGAACCAGTCATGGTCCGGTGAAACGTTTTTCCCATCCATGCATTCCTGGTGGCTGCACCGCAGCGTTTCGGGGCTTACATTGTGCGAAATCATTATTGAAGGATGCAGGCTCCTAAAGTCAAGCACTGCAATGTTTTCATGCAGTCCAGGCAGGGGCTCTTTGACGTACCCGCCTTTGAAGGACTGGAGCATTCTTTTTTTGACTTCTCCTTCCTCTGGCCTGTTTGGCACAAGAGAACTTAATTCAAATGCTTTTCGCATTAACCGGTCTTCAACCAGGCTTGAGGCGCCGCTGCGAGAGGCCTCAAAAAGGGTTTCATGCGAAAGCCGGCACAATTCCGCGTAAAGCAGGAGGTACCTTTGCGCTATTTTGTAAGTGTATGTCGCGTCTTCTTTGTTGTAGTCAATGACCTCCTTCATTCCCATTCCAGTTTCCCATGCAAGGTTAATGTCATTGTGGTCAACCTTTTTTTTGTTGACTCCAAAAATCGCATCAGATACTGATTCAAGGTCAAATTTTACGAGGCTCACCACGCCAAACCTGTTCATTATCCTGATTACCTTGTATGCATCAAGGTGCTGGACGCCGTTAATGCGGTAGGCGCTGTCAAGCCCCATGCGCTTAAGCCGCGGCTCCTGGCCAAAAAAAGCGCGCTTTAACTCCACTCCAAGTTTTTTGCACCTTTGCTCAAGATAAGGAAAGTCAAAGCTGTCCCCATTGTAAGTGACCACTATGTCAGGGCTGGTTTTTTCCATTTGTGAAACGAATTCTTCCACCACTTTTTTTTCGCTTTCAAAAAAAACGTGGGCGTCTTTTTTTTTGTCTTGTCGCCAGGCAAAAACGAATTCTTTTTCACCAGCCGTAACTGCGATTGAGATTATCGGGTCTTTCAACGGGTTTGAAAACCTGCCTGGCGAGTGGGTTTCAAGGTCAAAGGAAACCATTGAAAGCCCTGTTATTTCTTTTTCATCCGCGTCAAAAGGCTTTGCGTTTTCAATGTCTGAACCATTCTTTGTCTCTATAATTACTCCGTTCATCGGTGCAAGCCCGGTGTCAAGCAGGTACCTCTTTGTGAACGGAATGTCATACTCGCGCCTTTCAAGGACAAATGAAAATTTTTTGACTTCCTCGCGCGCTTCCCTGAGCTCTTCTGTGTTGTTGAAGGAAAGCCTGAGCACGTTTTCTGCATTCAATTTTTTTTCAATTGCGGCATGTCGTACAGAGAATTTTTTTTCAAACACGTGGCTTTGGATTTCAGGCAGGCGTTTTTTCGCGTCATCAACGAGTACATAAAAATAGGGGAAAAAACTGCGTTCAAAAAAGAACTCTTTGCCCTTCTTGGTTTTCACGCACAGGGACAAAAATGACTCTTTTTTTTCATTAAACGAGTAGGAAACATCCAAAAGTATGCCCGTGTGTTTTTCCATACATATATTTTTAATTATCAAACGATATAAGCTTTAGTGGTTTTATGCCGCGTGACCGGGAAAGGGTTCATGAAAAAAAAATGTCCCCAAAGGCAATGAACATCTTTGGAAAAATCAGTTCGGACATCCGTGCCCTTAACTCCAGTGTCCTTATCCTTTCACAGAAAATGAAGTACATTGTGAGAAACGAGAAAATCCTTGGCCGGAACCTCGTGGTTTTGAACAAGAAACTGCATGGAATAGAGTCCCGCACAGGCGGGGCAGGCGGCATAGAAGGAGATTTATCACTTGCAGGGGCACAGAACGAGCTTGCTGCCATCAATTCAAAGCTTGAAGAGCACTCAGGCGCGGTTGAAGAAATACGCTCCGAGCTTGAGTCAATGAAGAACACTTTTGCAAAACAAGAGGACGTAAAGGAAATGAAGTACGTCCTTGACGCAATCAACCCCCTAGAGTTTGTAACCCGAAAAGATCTTGAGGAGATAAGCGGAAAAAAACTGAAGGGAAAAAAATAATCGATTTTGTTTAACCAATGTTCTTGTTTTATCGCCCCATCTTAAAGATGGGGCACATACTGCGGTGCGAGCTGACGCAACAGCTCCGCGCAGGGACCTCGAGGAAATAACCGGGAAAAAAGCCAGGGCAAAAAAATGACTACTTTTTTTAATGTTATATTAGGCCCGTAGTAAACTGCACAAGGATGCAGGGCTTTGGGGCGATTGTTTTTGAGCAAAATTTTATTGGAAATTTTAAGCTTTCACCGTTTCAACTTTTGATGGCAGCATTGCTTTCAACATTTCCAATGTCGTCTTGCTTGCATTCAAAATTTCAATTTCAATAGGCCTGTTTTCTTTATTGTAATGAGTAATAATGTTGCCTTTCTGCTCAGCAAAATCAGGCTTTTCTTTAGACAATTCTATTACCATTGTGTCGGTTTCCTTGTCGTACTTATATTTCATATCGTTCCCTTTTTGCCTTGTAAGTTGTAATAACTACAAAATTATTTTCAATTTCCTCGTATATAACTCTTAGCACGTAGCCGGCTCTGTTGAAAAAGTCTTATTTATGAGTTTGAACTACCACCCGTAGGTGGGGGATAAAACCAGTTGAGGTGGTTTAACCCAAAATGAAAGAAGTCAAACTAGTAATTAAAGTTAAGCGATTGTTGAAAAGAGGAAAA
>JAUSEO010000016.1 GCA_030651515.1 archaeon
TTTTTCTCGTGCTGATTACATGCACGTTTTCATTTTCCAGCTGCTTTTTATAAAACTGCACAGCCTTGTCAATTTCGGTTAATTCAAATTTTTTATAAGCAACAGAATTGCCTTCCCTGTCATTGAATGCCACAATGCAAATTTTTCCCAAGTCAAACCACCTTCCTAAAAACCTGCAAGTCCTCGCAATAAGCGTGCGGGTCGCCAGCCATTTTGTTTGGATTTTTCTGGTAAAACTTTTTGCGGGCATTGCGAATCCAAAAAGAATAGCCCGCAAGCTTTACGTTTACGTGCTCAATTTTTTTAAACCCAGCAAACTCGCAAAGCTTTCTCGTGTCGTCATCAAGCCGCACTTGCTTTCCAGCGCGGACAAAATTCTTTGTATGCAAAACCATCAGGCCGTTGTTGCGGAGTACGACAAAACACTGCTGGTAAATTTTCAGCATCTCCGTCAAATAGTTCTTTCCCTTAAGCGTTGCAAGCTGCACAGCATTGCCCTTGTTTTCAGTGTAAGTTTTCTCCAAAAACTTTGAGCCGCCCCTGCCCCGCAAATTAAAATCCTTGTCCTGAAAAGGCTCAGTGGATTCAAAAGGCGGAGAAGTAATAATTGCATCAGCACTCTTGTACTTCAAATTATCAATGTTGTCTGGGCTACTGCTGATTTCTTTTTCATCAAATCTTCTTTTTTTGTAAATGCCTCCTCCGCGGTTGTCCTCTGCAAACGGAGGGCTTGTAATTACGGCATCAATTTCCCCGTGCTTTAAGTTTCCAATGTTGTTTTTGTCAAAAGAATAAGCGTTTGAGCCCTTTGGCATCCTTTTATTTTTTGGAATCCTTTTTCCCAGCTTAATCAAAGCCATTAATTCTTTGTCCCGCGGATTCCCTTCCTGATTAGGATTGACTGCGTCAGCGTACGGAGGGCTAAAAACAACCGAATCAATGTAGCCATAAGGCAAATTGCCAAGATTGTCCTTGTCCCTTGAATAAGTAAGACCACGCTCAAAATCAGTTCCTTCGTGCAAAAGCATGTTTTGAAAGTCCTGCTTTGTAAAAGGTCTTTTATCCAATACAACTCTGCCATAAATCCTGCCTTTCAAATCCACTCCAGTTTTAAGGGAAGTGTTTGCATAAGGCGGGCTGAAAATAATTGAATCCGCGGAACCATAGGGAAGGTTTCCAATGTTTCCTTTTCCCTTGCCATAGCCGCCTTCAAAATGCGCAAAGTTCTTGTCTTTGCCAATAATTCCTCCGGGAGAAGCAGTGTGTTTTTTCTCGTTAAAAGAATCAGCGTAAGGCGGCGAAAACACAATTGAATCCACATACTTCAAATTTCCAATATTGTTTTCGTCTTCAGAGTAAATGTCCGGCTCCGCCCTTTTCTCGACAATATCTTTGCCGCGAGCATTGTAATGCATGCCACTCGTAGTGTTTGCATACGGTGGCGAAAATGCAACCACATCAATACTTTCATATTTTAAATTACCAATTTGATTTTCGTCTTGTTTGTCTTCAGTATATTTCATTTCTGAACCCGTGTTTTTTTTAGGGTTCAAAGAATCACCATAAGGCGGAGAGAAAGCAATACAATCGGCTTTCTGTTGTATTATATTTTTCAATTCTCTGGAGTCTCCTTGAAAAACAACTGCCCGGCCTTTTGGCTTAAAAACTTTCAATCCATCCAAATTCCTCTGTGTTAATTCTACAAACTTTTGCTCGTATTCAATGCCAACAGCATTGCGCCCCAGCAACACTGCTTCCACTAAAGTT
>JAUSEO010000013.1 GCA_030651515.1 archaeon
TTTTTTGAATATTTTTCTTGTAGTCACTGGTTTGCAGAATAGGGTTTTTGAAGCAAGTTTGATTGACTTGTTTGCTGGCTTGTTTTCTTTTGTCATTTTTCCTTTTTATGCAATAAATGTTGCCTTGCTCCTGCTTGTGAAAAACACCCGTTTTTTTGTTTTGGCAGTGTTTTTCCTGGTTTTTATGTCTTTTTCAGTCAGCATGTTTGGGTATGGTGGCCTGAATTATTACAGGTATGCCATTGAGTTTTTTGGTATTTCAATTTTTATTGCGGCTTTTCAAATAAACCTTGCTTTCAAAAGATTTGCGTGGTTTGCTAACTTTTTGATCATGGTTTTTATATTTTCCTTTTTTAACCCATTCATGCCTTTGCTGAACAAAATCCTGTTTTCTTTTTCGGCAATTCCCTCTCTTTTAATAGACCCCCTGTTTCCGGAAAACGCTTTTATTTTGGTTTTATTTTTTCTGGTTCAAATAGGGCTTGCTTATTATCTTGCAAGGTTTGTAGTCAAAAAAAGCCTTTTTTCATTTTTTTCAAAACCTCTGCAGCTTATGCTGTTTTTAATGGTGTTTAATATGTTTTCAATGTTTTATTTGCTGTTCGCAATGGGGCGTTTTGGCTTTAACATAATGTTTTACAATATTCCAAATTTTTTTGACTCAATTCAGTTCTTTTTAGGGCTGTTTTTCTAGTTGGAGAACACAATTTTTGGCTTTTAAGGCGTATTGTTTTAATTACCTTTTTGAAAACTTTCTTTATGTTATACTTGTTTATTCAAACATCTTTGGGGGTTTTGTTTTGTATCATATTGGCCGTGTTTTGAAGATAATAGGAAACAGCGATGACAGGTCTGGTAATGCGGACAATTCAATTCAGGCTCACCTTGAAATGTGGGATGAAAACCAGGTAATAATTCTGGTGCACCCTGCCCTTAACGCTGTTATTAAGGAAAAAGACGTCGTGCTTGTCCATTATACCCAGCCTGAACCAGTTGTTGTAAGGGTTTTCAAGCCAAAGGATGGTAAAGAATTGTGGGAAATCTTTTCAGATTACTTTAACCAGCGAAAAACAGCTGCAAGCAAGCAATTGTTCAGGGACAACCCGGCTGGAAGAATGATTGGCTGAAAAGGTTTTTTCATGCAGCCAAGGGTGCTTGTGGGTTGCCCGATTTTTGACGGAAAAGAATACTGCTTCAAAGAATTCTTGGCAGGCCTTGCATCCCTGACTTACGGGAACTTTGATGTTTGCCTTGTGGACAACTCCAAGTCCACTGGGTTTTTCAAAAGACTCAAACAGGCTGCAAGTGAATGGAATGAAACAAGGCTCCAGCACTTTTCTGTTGAGAGAATGCCTTTTGATACGCCTTCTGCACTTGAAAGAATCGTGCGTGCAAGAAACGTTTTGGCCAAAAAGGTTTTGGACGAAGGCTATGGCTATTTTTTTTCTCTTGAAGCAGACGTTGTTCCGCCCGCCGATGCGATTGAGAGGCTCATGGCGCGAAAAAAAGACATTGTGTCCGGTGTGTACTTCAACCTTGTCCCTGTAGCAAACTCGCTTGTCGCACTTGTCTACAAAAAAATCGGCGTGGATGAAAAAGGAAACGAGAAGACACAGTCATTGACTCTTGAAGAGCTTTTGCCAAGCAGGCTCATAGAAAACACCCGGTTCACCGGTGTTGGATGCATGCTGATAAGCAGAAAAGTTCTTGAACATGTTTCTTTCCGCTTTGAGCCCGGAGCCAGGGCTTTTGATGACTGGTGGTTCTGCACTGACGCAAATGCAAAAGGCTTCAGCGTAAACGCTGATTCAAGCATGTTCTGCATGCATTATTACCGGCCGTGGGTCACGGAACGCTCTTGGGGCAACAAATAAATAAAACACAAGCATTGTTTTTTTTGCCAGGGGGCGTTTCCTGTGTCTGGCGTCTACACCGTGCACATTTACAAACTTGCCAAGTGATGGTTTTGAATCAAAAAATCAAAGTTTATCTTAAGAGTACTAGCGGGAAAATTTTATTTAGCTAATTTAATGTTAAAAGCCGAGAATACTGCGTGGTCTGGAGCGAGCCTTTAGGAGGCGAGCGGAAGACCCGCAGTGAATCGGCCATAATGGATTTCAAACTTTTTCTATTTGTTTTGTGTGTCGGGTGCAGCGCCGCGTACCGCGGCGCTCTTTGAAGACCCGACAGGAGAATATATTATGGTTGAAATGGGTAGCGTAAGCTCTAAAAATGAAAAGGTTGATACGAGGAATAATTGGGTTACAATGATGTTTGTCACCAAGTGCAGGTACAATTGTTTTAGAAAACAGTCACACATTGACACGTGTGTTGAAGCGTTTAAAGAATTTGAAAAACTGGGTTTTGAGTTTGATGAGATTGGTTTTGGTGGAAATCACTCTCATTTTTTGGTTAACGTTCCAAAAAAATATTCTGTCATGGAAAC
>JAUSEO010000019.1 GCA_030651515.1 archaeon
TTTTTTGCAATTCGTGCAAAAAAACTTTCGTTGAAAACACGGAGTTCAGAAACTACAAAGGCAATGCACAAACGATAACGCTGGCAATGGATTTGTATTTCAAAGGCTTATCACTCCGCAAAATCCAAGACACGCTTAAACAGTTTTATGGTTTGAAAATAAGCCATGAAACAATAAGGCTGTGGATTAATCATTTCATGGCGCAAATAAACGACTACACTGCAAATTTTGTTCCTGCAACTTCTCACCAGTGGTCTGCTGATGAAATGAAAATCAAAGCAGGCGGTAACTGGGTTTGGACTTGGAACGTTTTAGACAAAGAAACAAGATTTTTACTCGCAACAAATGTAACCAAAAGCCGTTACATGAAAGATGCTCAAAAAGTTTTCAAAGAAGCTAAAAGTGTTACTCCGTTCCAGCCTGAAAGCATTACGACTGATGGTTTGCAGGGTTATAAGCGTGCTGTAAAAAAAGAATTTTGGACGCTAAAAAACAAGAACACAAAACACTTTTACAATTCTGGAATTGAAGGCAGAATAAACAACAACCGCATTGAACGCTTGCACGGCTCTATTCGTGAACGTGTCAAGGTTCAGCGTGGTTACCAAAACAAAAAAACAAGCTTGCGCCAAATGGAAAACTGGCGCACCTACTACAACTTCCTACGACCACGCCAAGCATTAGAAGGCAAAACACCAGCAGAAACAGCACTAATCAAAATTCCATTTTACCATAAAAACAAGTGGCATTCACTGATAAAAAAGGCAAAAATGTGATTTAATTTTTCTGGATTGCCAGAAAAATTTTTACAATACGCCTTTTAATAATATAAGGGAGAACAAATTTTACGGAGGAAAAAACAAGATATTGTTTTACACTTACCATTTTGGGAATGTGTGGACAGCGCTTTGAGGCAACTGCCCAACACAAGCATATACCAATAGTTGAAGGGCTTAAGGGTTTAAAATATAAACGTTTATAACCTTCAAACTAATTCTTGTGTTTTTGGCAGTTTTCCAAAGTAACCTGTTTTTTCCTCTAAAAAACTAAAAAGGAGGAAAACTGCATGATGCGATTAAGTAATCGTGGAAACGTAGTCATCGGATTCGCTACAATTTGTCTTGCATTTGTGGTCATTGTGGCAATCTTGCTGATGATACCCGCAACGTCCTCAACTACAACCGAGTTTTTGGGAAACGTTGGAAAAGTCGTGACAACAGTGTCACCACTGAAATAAAAACCGTTAAAGGAGGAAAAAACATGGCTTTAAAATTTGAAGCAAAATCATTCGGCATACACATTGAATCCGTTGCTGAATACTTGAACGAGTTTAGGAAATCAAATAAATTAATCGAACACGTTTCAGTAACTTCACACAATGGGTTTCACGTAGTTGTCGGCTACAAAGAATAAATAGCTTCACCTCGGAATCGGGCTTTCTGTTCAAGTCAAAAGCCAACCGAACTTGACAACAAGTTTGGGCAACCGAAAACTTGACAGAACCCGGCCTGGGGGGCTTTGCACAAAAAAGGATTAGGCCCTTAGCGAGCCGCGAAATCCCCTGGCGGCATAGTAGGAGTCTGCACCGTTGTGGTAAGTGAAGACCTTGCCGTAGCGGCGGTCACAAAAGAGGGCGCCGCCGAGTTTTCTAATATCGATCGGTGTTTTCACCCAGCTTGACGTCGTTTTATCGAAATTTCCAAGTTTCTGCAGCTCTCGATATTGTTCTTCCGTTAAAAGCTCAATGCCCATGGCAGCTGCCATATCAATAGCATTATTTTTTGGTTTATGTTCCTTCCTTGCCTCATGCGCTTCACGGTCGTAACAAACATTTGTGCGGCCTTTAGGGCTTTCCGCTGAACAATCATAAAAAATGTATTCGCCCGTCTTTTTATCATAAGCAACAACATCCGGTTCTCCACCGGTTCTCTCCATTTCATTGAGAGACCACAGTTTTTCAGCATCAGCTTCCAGCTTTGCTTGTACTTTAGCCCA
>JAUSEO010000017.1 GCA_030651515.1 archaeon
AGGACTGCAGGAAATTTTCTGCCTGCAATGCCGGGAATCTGTGCCGCAGTAAAGGCAACAACGTTGTAAAAACCGTATTTTTTGTAATAGGAGAGAAAATTGTGGAAGTCACGCCCAGCCGCGCCTGCGATTATCACGTTTTTTTTCTTCATTCAAAAAAATAAACTATTCTGTTTTATTTAAGTCTTCTTCTCAAAAAAAGGCTGGCTTTAAACCCACCCTATTTAATGAAAAAAATTTTCAACCCACCCGCCAGCCTTTCTCACCCAAAAGCCCACGCTTCATAGAATCACCTTCACTCAATCCTGCCCAAAAGGCCCCCGCCAGAACCAACGACTCATCAATAAGATTATTAATTTACCACATTATTATTATTTTATGAAAAAAACTGACACAAACTTGTCAAAAATCCCTTTAATGTGGCTTGATGGGCAGGAAAGGCTTATTGTGCGCGAACTTGTAAAAAACCCGCGCATTTCTGACAACCAGATAACAAAAAACACTTCTGTTCCGCTTAAGACAGTGAACAGGAAAAGAAAAATCCTTGAAGAAAAAAACGTCCTCAAATACTTTGCATATCTTGACGTCGGCATAGGTGGCCTTGGGATTTACCCTTTCAGGCAGCTTTACACAGTAAAACTCAAAGAAGGAATAACCATTTCAATGCTTGAAGAGTACTTCAAAAAAAGCCAGGAGGACCTTACACTCAATACAAATTTCACACAGGACTCCTGGATTGGGGAAGTGCATGGAAACCTCGCTGTAGTGTTCATTGCGGAAGCCATGACTGAAAACCAGCTCATAAACTTTTTCAACGGCCATATTATCCCTGGCCTGAAAAAAGAATTCGGCAAGGACGCAGTTGCTGAAACAAAGACGGTCCGCCTAGGCAAAAGAATAAGGTTTTTCAGAAACTACCTTCCGTTCACAAACATTGAAAACGGGACCATAAAAAAAGACTGGCCAAACGAAAACATATTCACTGACACGATAAAAGAAAACGCAAGAAAAAAATTCGACTGAAAAACAAATCAAGGCACAATAACCGTGCCGGCTTTGCCAGTCAGTGCCAAAGAAAGTTTTCCCGGGCAGGTAATTATTGCGATTTTTTTTGTAGCAGACACAAACTTGCATGAGGCAATTATTTTTGGCTTCATGCTGCCTTCCGCAAAATGATTCTGTAAAAGAAATGATTTTGCTTCACTGACACTTGCTTTTTTCAACGGTTTTTGTTTTTTTGAGCCAAAAAAAAGAAACGCTGATTCGACAGCGGTAAGAATCACTAGCAAGTCCGCACCTATTTCTATTCCAAGCCTGCTTGCCGCAAGGTCCTTGTCAACAACTGCTTCAACCCCTAAAAAACCTTTTTTTGTTTCAACAACCGGAATGCCGCCGCCGCCGACAGCTATTACCACTGCACCAATTCCAAGAATGGAGGAGATGACTTTTGACTCGACTATTTTAATTGGGTTGGGGCTTGGAACCACTCTGCGGTAACCCCTTCCCGCATCCTCGGTTACTGAAAGGCCTTTTTTCCCCATGGAAAGCGCCTCTTTCCTGGAATAAAACGGGCCGATTGGCTTTGAAGGATTTCTGAATGCCGGGTCTTTTTTCTCCACCACTGTCTGTGTAAGAACACTTACAACAGGCCTGCGCACCCCAATGGATTTAAGCTCGTTTGACAAAGCCTGTTCCAGCATATACCCAACTTCGCCTTGCAGTTGGGCATCAAGAACATCCAATGGCATGGGTGAAACCTTGTTTTTTGCAAGCTCGTTCTGCAGCACAAGCGCGCCCACCTGCGGACCACTGCCAAAAACAAGGACTATTTCGTGTTTTCTTCTTACCAGAAAAGCGAGTTGCCGCACTGTGCGCTTTATTGCCAAAACAAGCCCTTTGTAAGTTGTTTTACCGCTCCGCCCCACAAGAGCGTTCCCGCCAAGGGCAACAACTACCCTCAAAAATTCACCACAAATATTTTTCCCTTCCAGGGTTTTAAACCATTGCTTTTGGCGGCAGTAGCTTTTTTTAAGCCTTAACGCAATATTTTTACGCCCATGAGCTACCTGGTTTTTGCAATAGCACTGTTTTTTTCAGCAGTGAATTTTTTTTCAGAAATAATGAGCCAAAGAATAGAAAAACACCACTCAAGGATACTGAGCCTTTCTGCAGGAGTTTTTCTTGCATACATTTTCCTCACGCTCCTCCCAGAGGCGCTGAAAAGCAAAGAACTTTTGGGGGAAGCAGTTTTCCCGCTGATACTTGCCGGGTTCATTTTTTTCCATGCTCTTGAAAAATATTTTTACCAGCACGTGAAAAACAAGAGCGAGCTCTTAAACGACCTTTCATGGCTCCACGCAGCCGGATTTTTTCTGGACCACTTTCTTGCAGGGATGATTCTTTTCTTTGCGGCAAACACCGACAACATAATAACAGGGGTAATAATTGCATTCCCGCTCCTGCTGCACATAATATCTTCATCAATTTCACTCACACACATAAACGAGCACTTTGAAAGGCAAAAATCAGTTCTTGCCGCACTGTCACTTGCACCGCTTGCCGGAACATTGTTTGCAGCATACATTGACTCTTTCCCACAGGCATACCATGCATTTTTTGCAGTAAGCGTCGGAATGCTCCTTTACACAGTCATGCGTGACGTAGTGCCAAAAGAGGACGGAAGCACTTTGGTTTTTCTTGCAGGGATAATAATCAGTATTTTAGCAGTGGCGGCGGCAAAAACCCTGGCAGGGGCAGGGATTGCGGGGCTATTTTTTTGATTTTGAAAAAACATTTATTTGCTGAGCTGTTTTAGCGCTTATTTCCCTGGCATATTTAAGTGGCGGGTTACACCCTCGTTCCAAAAAAACTATCACGAGATGCTTAATGCTTTTTTCAAAGCAGCTTTGTCAAAACCAATTATTATTTTCCCGGAAATGTCTATAACTGGAACGCCCATTTGGCCGCTTTTTTCAATCATTTCCCTGGCCTTGTCAGGGTTGCCTGCAAGGTTTATTTCCTCGTACTTGACATTGTTTTCCTTGAAGAATTCTTTTGTCAGCTTGCAAAAGTGGCAAGTCGGAGTTGTGTAGATTTTCACGTCCACCATTCACAAAAACCTCTTTTTTGTTAATGCACTTATAACAAACCAAGAAAATAATTCGACAAATTTTCATGGTTCATTGCAAATGTTTTTGCATTTGCGATGCCTCGCAAAGCTTCACTTTGCGAGGTGTTATCTGCCAAACCACACCAATATGCCTAAAAACTTTCGTGGTTTGACATAGATTGGGTTAATGAAACTTAAAATAGGTTTTGGTGCAAAAAAAAGCTCAGCCAAAACCAGTGAGCAATTCTTTCACCGCTTTTTTCGGGTCAGGCGATTTAACAACCCCTGAGGAAACAAACACCCCGTCTGCCCCAAATTCAATTGATTTTTTCACGTCAAGAGAAGTCTTTATCCCGGCCCCGACAATCAACTTGCATGAACCATTTTTTTTCCCGATTTTTTCAATGAACCCTTTCACAAGGTCAGGGCGCGCAGTTGAAACCGAAACAGCCCCCCCTATGAGCTCTGGAAGTTCAAAAGCTATAAAGTCCGGTTCAAGCCCGGCAAAAAAAAGGCCTCTTTCAACAGACTCTGCACAAAGCATTACCGGAAAGCCAAGCTCTCTGGCATGCAAAACAGCTTTTTGCACAAATTCATCGCTGACCTTTTTCTCTGCATGATTCAGGATGCCTCCCCTTGCACCCGCAGACAAAAGTGATTCAACAGCCACACTCCCGGTAAATGCACCAGCCGGGTTTGGGTCAAAGTGCTGGCCAAACACTTTAAGAGACACTTTCGAAGAAACATGGAACACGTCAAGCGGAGACACTACAAGGGTTATTTGTACAGGGCTTTTCTTTGGCGCGGCTACTGCCCCTATTTTTTTTGCCAAAGACACCGCGTTTTCCCCGATTGCCTCAGGATAGCACTTGAAGTTTATGAAAAAAAACCGGTCCACGAAAAAACAAGAGATGGAAAAGTATTAAAACCTTAGAACCAATCCCTTTTCTTGAACCAGGCCGCCATTATTACTGCAACAACAAGCATGAGAAAAATAGCGAAAAAATAAGCCCCGCGCTCCCCAAAAAAATCATATTCTAGAAAAGATACATTCATGCCGTAAAAACCCACTATAAGCGTAAGCGGCAAAATTATTGTCGAAATAATTGTCAGGACTTTCATTATCTCGTTTAGCCTGTTTGAAATTACCGACAAGTAAGCATCAAAAGCATCAGAAATCAGTTCACGTGAAGTGTCTACAAATTCTGAAACTATCAAAAGATTGTCATAAATGTCCCTGAAATACAAGGTCGTCTCTTTTTTTATGAAACCGTTTTCATGGTGATACAAAAAATTAACCACTTCCCTTTGCGGCACTTCAATCCGCCTGAAAGAAGCAAGAGTTTTTTTAAGTTTGAAGAGCTTGTTAAGAGTCTTTGTGGTGGCATTGCTGAAAACCTCCGCCTCAACAGACTCAACTGATTCAGAAACTTTGTCAAGCACTGGAAAATAATTGTCCACAATGGAGTTCACAATATTGTGCAGTATCCTGCCTGAGTCCTTTGCAAAACTATGCCCATCCTTTACAACAAAATCCATGGCCTTTTTTATGCTGTTAACAGACTTTGAATGAAACGACAATACAAAATTTTTTCCTACAACAAAATCAACTTCTGTCGGCACAATCCGCACACCATCAAATTCAACATCGTGCATTATCAAAAAAATATAATCAGAAAACACCTGTGCCTTTGGGCGTTTAATGTTGTCAAAAATATCGCTTACAGTGAGAGGGTGGAGCTTCACTATGCCCTGGACAAATTCAATTTCTCCTTTGGACGGTTTTTCAAAATCAATCCAGACTGCCTTTGAGCCTGACAGTTCCTCAAGAGATGGCAAAGTTTTTTCAAAAACGGAAAAACCACCGTTTTGCTCAACCAAGGCAAAAGAAAGCATGCAAAAAAACCACTAAAAAAACCACTAAATTATGAATTCAACGAATATTTAAGTTTTTACAGGGAGCGTAAAACTAACCCCTAAATATCTTTTGAAAGACTAATTATCTGAATGCTTGACAAAATAAACAACAAGTTCCTTAAAAACCAGACAGACGAGGAAAAAACAACCGCCCTTGAAGCCATAAAAATCGTCAAATCGCTTCGGGCAGACATTGGGCCAAAAGAAATTTTTGAAAAAATGGAACTGCTTCACATCATCTCATCTCTGAAAGCAGGAAAAGAAGCAATAGCGTGCGGAGTGCTTTCGCTTGCAAACCCGCCTGAATCACTTGTCCAGGAAAAATTCGGCAAAGAAACCGCACTGCTTTTTGAAAGCGAAAAAAAATTCAGGCAAACAATAGAAAGGTATGAAGAAGCTTCAAACCAGAACCCTGAAATAAAAAAAGTCCTCTTTTTTTCACTGACCAAAAATATCAAGCTGCTTTTGCTTGTGCTTGCAAAAGAGTTCATGGAGTTGCGCCACCTTGAGAAAAAACCAAAAGAAAAAGCAGAAAAACTTGCCGCTGAAGCAAGGGAAATAATCATTCCACTCATACACAAGCTTGGCATAAAAAAAATAATGTCAAAAACAGAGGATGCAGTTTTCCGTTTCACTGATAAAAAAAAATTCAGCGAAATAAACGAAAAAATCCAGGAAATAAGAAAAAAGCACGATGAAGAACTCACGAAAATGAAGAAAACCATCGTGCAGAAGGCACGGGAGCAAAAAATAAAAGTCCAGGCATCCTATAGGGTCAAAGGAATTTACAGCACTTGCATGAAAATGGCAAGGAGCGGGAAAAAACTTGAAGACATACATGATATAATAGCCATTAGAATAATCACTGGCTCGGTAAAGGAATGTTATGAACTGCTTGGAATAGTCCACTCAACATGGGTTCCTTTCACAGAGGAATTTGACGACTACATTGCAAAACCCAAAGGGGCCAATTACAGGTCCCTGCATACAACAATTATCTCAAGGGAACAAACCCCGATTGAAATACAGATAAGAACGAAAGAAATGCATGACGAGGCAGAACTTGGGATAGCTGCCCACTGGAAATACAAGGGGGAAACCGAACAGAAAAACTTTGACAAAAAAATCAGCTGGCTCAACGAATTCCTTGCATGGCAGGAAACAAAACCAGCTGAAACGGACGTGAAAATAAACTTTCTTGGGGGCAAAACCTATGCCATAACCCCAAAAGGCAAAATAGTGGAACTGCCAGACAAGGCAACAGTGCTTGACTTTGCGTACATTATACACTCAGACCTTGGGGAACACTGCGTAAAAGGAAAAATAAACGGGGTTATAGCGCCAATTGACCAAACAGTAGAAAACTTTGACGTGGTTGAAATAATAACTTCCCCAAGCCAGAAACCAAAAGTAAGCTGGCTAAACATAGTGAAAAGCGAAAACGCGAAAATAAAAATCAAAAGGGCATTAAACCTCACACAAACAAGCAAAAAACAAAAAATAGCAAGAAAAAAAGGTGGGATAAAATCAACCGATAAAAGAATAAAACTCGGACAATGCTGCAAACCAGTACCTGGGGACGAAGTAGTTGGATTCAAGACCACAAAAAGAAAAATAAGCGTGCACAGAAAAAACTGCCCGGAACTTGCAAAATTCACTACACAGCCAAGAGTGGAAATAGACTGGGATGCACCAAAAGGACGCGCATTCAAAACAGAAATCAGGGTAATTGCTGCTGACCGGCCGGGACTAGTAAAAGACCTGCTTGAAGTGGTTACAAATAAAACCCAGAACCTGAATGCATCCGTGAGGCAGTTGAACAATGCCACAACGCTTTGCGTATTCGAGTTCACTGCAAAAACAGTCCAGGAAATAAACTCCTTGCTTGAAACCGTTGAAAAAACCCCTGGAGTAAAAAAGGTATCCAGAAGCTGATTGCGTACGCAACCGTTCAGGGGCTCATTCGAAGCGGAGTGCTTCAACCGGGTCCATCTTGGATGCGACAAAAGCAGGGTAAATGCCGCCGATTATTCCAAGAAGAAAAGCAAAAGCAAAAACCTGGAACAAAAGCAAGGGCGTGACGAGTGTTTTAAGCCCAAAAAAAACCGGTATGGCGGAACTGACTGAAAAACCAAATATTATCCCGCTTAGGCCGCCAAAAAAACTTATTATTATTGATTCAAGCACTATCATATGCATTATTTTTGAGTTTGTCCAACCAACTGCCTTGAGCACGCCTATCTCCTTGAACCTTTCAACCACACTCATGAGCATCGTGTTTATTATCCCCACGCCCGCAACTATGGATGAAATTCCTGCAACAAAAAAAACAATAAGGCGAAAATTGCCTATTATTGACCCGAACTGGTCTGACAGGTCAGACGTGCTGAGCGCCACGATTTCACCCTCGTATTTGAAGTTCAGGCGCTTTACTATGGTTTCTGTTTCTGCCACGTCACGGGCTTCCAAAAGAAAAGCACTCACTTTTCCGACAGGAAAAGAAAAAATTTCCCGTGCATCCTCAAGCGGGACGACTATGCTTGAATCAAGGAAATCAGAACCGGAAGAATACACCCCGATTATTTTCAGCTTGTGGTTGTTTATGTTTATTGACTGGCCATTGAACTTGTCAAGGCTTTCCTTAAGCCCCTTGCCTATTACGGCAACGCCCCTGTCCCCCGGCTTGATTTCACTGCCTTCAACCAGTTCTCCTGAAAAACCGCTTGAACGGGCACGCTTTTGCCTTGCAAAATCAAGCCCTACCACGCGAATGCTTCCATACGAAAAAGCTTTGCCGTCAATCAAGCCAGGCGCACCAATTATCATTGGAACCACAGCCTGCACACCAGGAAAAGAATCCAGCTCATCGACAAGAGAAGCGTCAACTCTTGAAAAAACCGGGTCCCCGCTTGACCCGACAACCCTTATGCCCTGGACAGCCCCGATTGCTTTTTCAACATCCGCAGACAAGCCATCAACGATTGAAACAAGGACAATTATTGCTGCAACCCCGATAACTATGCCAAGAACTGAAAGCACAGTCCGGACTTTGTTCCGGAAAACATTTTTCAGAGAAACATTGAACATTCATTTCTCACGCGCCTTTCTCTTTACATCCCTGACTATTTTTCCATCAAACAAGTGAATTTCACGCGTTGCATGCTCAAGCAGCCCGAGGTCGTGCGTGACTATGACAAAAGTTTTCCCGTCAGTTTTGTTGAGTTTTTTCATCAGGCCAATTATCTGCCTGCCGGTTGCTGAATCGAGGTTTCCCGTGGGCTCGTCAGCAAAAATTATTTTCGGGTTGTTTATGAGCGCGCGTGCAATGGCAACCCTTTGCCTCTGCCCGCCGCTCAATTCCCCGGGCTTGTGGTGCAGCCTGTCAGAAAGGCCCACTTCTTTCAAGAGTTTTATGGCACGGTGCTCTGCAGCTTCAGAGGCATTCCCTGAGTTCTGGGCGGGAATCAATACGTTTTCAAGAGAGTTAAGTGTTGGAATCAGGTTAAAAGTCTGGAAAACAAAGCCTATTAGGTTTCGCCGCACTGCCGCAAGGGCGTAGTCGTCAAACAAAGAAATGTCTTTGCCGTCAATCATGACAGAACCCCTCGTTGGCCGGTCAAGGGCACCAAGAAGGTGCATAAGCGTGCTTTTGCCAGAACCACTTGGGCCTATTATTACAACAAACTCGCCTTCATCTATTTCCGCGCTGACACCAGCCAAAGCACGGACAATTGTGTCCCCAAGATGGTATTCTTTTTCAACTTTAACCGCGCTAATCATTTTTTCACCCACGCAATGCTTCAACAGGGTCAAGAGAAGCCGCCCGAAAGGCAGGGTAAACACCGGCAATTATTCCAACAAACAAGGCAAAGAAAAAAGCCTGTAAAACAAGCGGCAAGGTTATCGCATAATTCAAGCCAAAAAAATACGAGATAATTATATCCACAAGCAAGCCAAACAACAGCCCTAGAATCCCGCCAAAAAAACCAATAAAAGCCGATTCAATGAGGACTAATGAAACAATGTTTGACCTGGTCCAGCCAACAGCCTTAAGGGTGCCTATTTCCTGCTGCCGCTCAATGATATTCATAAGAACCGTGTTCAGGATTACAACACCGGCTACTATAGACGAGATTGCCGCAACAAAAAAAACAAGAAGGCGAAAATTGCCAAGCACTGAATTAAACTGTTCAGCATAAGTGGAAGAACTGAATGCCTGCAGGTCATTTGGGTACCGAAACCCTATCAAAGCAACAGTCTGTTCGACAAGAGAAGAATCCTCCAAAGCCAGGGTAAAAGTGCTTACTTTTCCCTCTCCAAGCTCAGCCAATGCCTTTGCACCCGACAAATCCATTGCAATCACGTTCTCGATTAAGTCGGAAGAGCCGCTGAAAATCCCTTTCACGCGGAATTTTTTCCCGTCAATCTCCATTGTCGAACCCACAAATTTGCCATACTCGTCTGCAACCTTGTTCCCTATAATAACAGACGAATCATCGTTGGGCGACAAAAGAGTCCCGCGCTGAAGAGAAAAAATCCAGCCGGTATTGCTTGCAGCATAAAACTTTGCAACGTCAAGGCCATAAACGCTTTTTGCATTAAACGCGTCAAACATGTTGTTTTTTTTCCCGTCAATTTCTTTAGGGACATACCATATTTCAGGAATCGCCGACTTCACGTTCGGGATTTTTTCAAGGTCGCGCGCAAAAGACGCATCAAGAATGGAAAGCGACTGGTCCACAGCGCCTTTTTCATAAACCTGTATCCCCTGGTACTGGCTTACAACACCATTAAATTCAGCATATAAACCGTCAACGATTGAAACCATTACAGTAATGGCTGCCACCCCAATAATTATTGCAAGGAGTGCAAGGGCAGTCCTTGTCTTTCTGCGGAACAGGTTAAGAAAAGCAAGCTTAATCATTGCAGTTTAGCCTTCCTCAAAGAAAGTTGCCTAAACACCAAGCGCAGGACAAAGTACATTACCCCAAACAAGGTTATGAGCAAAACTATGAGGAGAACAGGGCTCTCAGGCGGCCGTGCATTGATGAAAAAAGCAAAGTCATGGACTGCAACCTGGTTTGAATCAGTCTCGTCAAAATACTCAACAATTATTTTTACCGGTTGCCCCCCAAGTGAAGCGTCAGGCTTCACGCTCAAATCAAAAACAGCCGCGCTCGAATCACCGGGGTCGATGTTCCCAATGAAAGACTCCTTTGAACCAGTTATGTCATTTGTTGTTTCAAGCAAAACCTTGACAGCCTTTGCCTTTTCCTCGCCAATGTTGTCAACCTGCACAGAAAAAGAAAAATTATCCCCCTGCATTATGCTTTTTGAGTCAGAGCGCGCATCAACCGACAAATCCGTCCCGGAAATAATCACCCATGGTTTTCCAAGAACCTCAAAAGAAACCTTGTCTGACGCCACAGACTCACAATCAAGGCAGTCAGCGGTTATCTCAAACACGTAAACCCTCGGATCAGCATTTGCAGCCGGTTCAAGCTCAAACGAAAAAGGCTTTGACTCAAAAGGGGCGATGGTTCCAACTTCAAGCCTGTTGCTTGAAAGCACAATAAATGGGTCAAAAGAATCGTTTGTTACAGGCAAAAGCTCCACAGATGCGCGGCGGGCAAAACCAGAACAAGAGTTTTCCACAAACCCCCCAAGGATTATTTTGCTTCCAGCATAAACTTTGGAAGGCGAGTAAAAAATGCCTTTGACATCCAGGTTAAAGCACTCGTTCACAAGAATGTTAAGGTCAAATGAATCAGTTACAAGAGAAGAACCGCTAAGATACGAAAGAGTGACAGGAATGCGGTAAGTGCCAGGAATGGCAGATTCTTTTACCCTGAACTTAAAGCCAACCTGCTTTACCTGCTCGGACTGGATATTCCCAACATACTCTAATGATTTTATGCTTTCAAAAACTTCTTCATTAAGGGAAATACCGGCATTTACATCAAAAGCAGTAGTATTACTGGTCAGGTTTTTTATTGTAACAACAAGGCTTACAGTATCCCCTGGAAAAGGCTTGCCTGGCAATGTGGAAAAATCATCCTGTATTTCAAGCAAATAAAAGGCCTGTGCAGCAGAAACAGAAACCGCAAAAAACAAAAACAAGGCCAACAAACAAACAGGAAAATAAGGATATTTCACTGCCACCACCACTCCTAAAAAAAATAAAAGTACAGCAAATTTTTTTCCTTTATAAAAAGCTTAAATATGTGTTAAACATTTAAATTAATGGGTAATTTTTTGGTCAAAAGGATAAAGACAGGCATCACTGGCCTTGACGAACTAATCGAAGGCGGGTTCCCTGAAGGCCGAAGCGTGCTTTTAAGCGGAGCATGCGGAACAGGAAAAACAATTTTCTGCGCCCAATACATTTACAACGGGGCAGTGAAATACTCTGAACCAGGTATATACATAACACTTGATGAACGCCCCGCCCTTATACGCCAGGACATGCAGTCATTTGGGTGGGATTTCAGGAAACTCGAAGAAGAAAACATGATACACTTGATAGATGGAAGCATTGCAAAAATAGGGATTCCAAGCGAAGAAGAATTTTCCCTGCCAGCAACAGGTTTTGACCTTGACAAACTATTGCTTGAAATAATGCGGGTTTCAAAAAGAACAGGCGCAAAAAGGATAGTGATTGACTCAGTGCCATCCCTTGGATTCAACTTTAAAACAGAGGGGGAAGTGCGCGACGCGATACTAAAACTCGGGTACATACTCATGAGAATGGGTGCTACTGCAATACTCACAAGCGAGATAAAAGAAAACGAGGGGGCATACAGCAAGTTTGGAGTGGAAGAATACGTCGCAGACGCCGTCATAATGCTTTCTTACCAGGGCTTTGGGCCCCACGGCAACCGGACACTACACGTGAGAAAAATGCGGGCCACAAAACACTCTGAACAATTGCACCAGATAGAAATCACGCCAAAAGGGATGAAAGTCCACGAAACGAAGGAAGAATACGAACACGTTTAATTCAGGTTTTTCTTTCAACCAGGTAATCTGCAAACTCGCGGAGCATGGATTTTGACTTCGAACCAGGAAGTGCCTTGTCAACCTTTTTCCACGCAGCACTCACCAGTTTTTCAGCCATTTCTGAGGCATAATCCATTGAACCGGCTTTTTTCATTATGAAAATCGCCTCGCGCTTGACGGAATCATCATTTGTGCGGCTTGAAACAATTTCCAAAAGACGCTCAGCAACCTTTTTTTGGGAATTGTTGAAAGCATGAATCACCATCAGGGTTCTTTTCCCTTCATGAATGTCTTCTGCAAATTCTTTTCCAAGAGCCCTTTCTTCAGACAAGTTCAGGACATCATCGCGTATCTGGAATGCCACGCCGATGGTGTTTGCAAAGCCCCCCAAAAGATCCGCTGTTTTGTCATCAGCCCCCCCTACAACTGCCCCAAACTTGGCTGAGAGCCTTGCAAGAGCCCCAGTCTTAAAAGAGCACATCTGAAGATAATTTTCCTCAGACACGGTTTTTTTCACGCCCCGATGCCAAAAAATGTCCATGCCCTGGCCAAAAGAAAGTTTCAGCATCTCGTCAACATAAATCTTGTAAAGCTTGTTTTTTTGTTCAAGCGAAAGATAATTGGAATTTGCAACAAGCACCATTGGAAGATAAAAAAGCATCATGCCGTTGTTGATTGCAATGTCCGCGCCAAACATCTTGTGCATTGCAGGCTTTCCGCGGCGAAGGTCAGTCTCATCCTCAATGTCATCCAATACGATTGACCCAGAATGAACAAGCTCCGGAATTGGAGACAGTGGCAAAGCAAGCTCAGGGTTTCCGCCAACCGCTTCACAACACAAAACCATTAAAGCAGGACGCCAGCGCTTGCCGCCCCGGTCAAGAAAATCCCACATAGGGTCAACAAGTGATTTTTGCAGAGTGTCAAGGTCAAAACTGAAATCAGGTTCCCCAAAATAGCCCACAATCAACTCTTTTGAAATGCGCCTTGGAAAAAAAGCTTCAATAGTTTTATCCGTTTGTGCAGAGTTTTTTTTCAGAAACTCTTCAAGCCCCATAAACAAAACCAAAACTATTTTACCTCCAAGAGCCTTTTAACTGTTTTGTCTTTCCCAAGCGCAAAAACAAGCGAACCTATTTTGGGGCCACGATTTTTCCCAATCAGGACAAGATACATTGACTCAAACAAATCCTTTGGCTCAACCCTGTTCGACTTTGCCAGTTCAAAAACCGCCTTCTGCATTTCGTCAGCACTTTCAATTGCTGCAATTTTTTTTGCAATCACAAAAAATACTGCCCTGATTTCAGGCTTTATTCCACTCAAAACAGCACTGTCAAGTTTTTCAACAAAACCAACCTTTTGCTCTTGGGGGGCATGCTTTTCAACCCATTTTTTTGCGCGCAAAAAACGCGCCTGAAGAATTTTTTTCTCTGAAGCCGGCAAAGCGCCCTTCACGTGCCCAGTGCTTGAAAGAATGCCAAGAATTTTTTCAAAATCCTTTTGCGGGTCGACAAGCTGTGAAAGAAAAACCGCAAACGAAAACTGGACCTGCACAGGCATTTTTTCAGGTGGTTTTGAAAGCAATGACAAACTATAAGCACGCTTGAGCTGGCGCTCAATTTTTTCATTCTCTGCCTTTTCCTGGCCAAAAAAAACCCTTTCAGCGCGCAAAAAACGCTCGTCAAGAATAAAAAAACTGCTCGGGTCAAAACTGAATTCAAGCACCCTCTGGGGCCTTGTTGAAAGATTCATGAAACGGAACAATTCTGGAGGCGCGGCCTCAAGCCACTGCCCCAAGCTTATAACGTTGCCAACAGAGCCGGACATCTTGGCGCCCTTAAACTGTATGAACTCTGTTGGAAACTGCACAGGGGGCTCATGCTTGAAAACTTCCTGGATTAAAGCACGCCCAACTTCCACGCTCCCACCCTTTGAAAAATGATCCTTTCCACCAGACTCAAAAGCAACTTCATGGACAATCCAGTGGCAAACCCAGTGAACACGCCAATGAAGCTTGACAGCCCCATTAAACGGTGAAACCTCCCCCTTTGATTTGCATGCAGAGCATTCATAGCCCACTTTTTTGCCATCCCAGGACAACGCCTTTGTAAAATAAATTTTTCCGCAATCAGGACACACAACCTGCACGGGCAAAAAACCCCCTTCCTTGTCAGTGCCTGCAATCCGGTTCCACACCCCGACAATATCTTTGGCATGGTCAAGCGAAAAAGAAATCAAGTCATTAAACAAGCCATTCTTATAAGTTGCATAAGCAGAAATGATGTTCAAAGGAACCCCAAAATCTTCAACATGCTTGCGCACATCAGACACAAAAAACTCAGCCCATGTTTGAAACCCCTTCACCGGGCTTTGGGCTACAGCGCACGGGTAACCCAAAAACTCTGGCTCGCGCTCTTTTGCAATTCCAAGGCCTGAGGGGATTTTGCGCACAGCATCAAAGTCATCAATGATAAAGTTCTGCCTTGCCTTAAAACCCCGGTCCTTCAAAACCACAAACACAGAATAAGGCGTGAAAATCTCCGGCCTCGCATTGCCTATGTGAAAAAACCCACTGGGGGTCCACATTCCCTCGCAAACATAAAGATTCTTTTTTTTTGCAACAATCTCGTCAACGGCCTTTTCTGCCCAAAAAAACTCTTCCACCAAAATAACCCCATTCAACCAAAAAAGTCAAAGGCCTTTTCTTTTAGTACGCATAACAATAAACGCAATCACAACTATAGACACAACTGCAAGAATGAAAAGAACAACCAGAACCACTCCAATTGAAACCGCGCCAAAAAAAACAATGTCACCGCCAAACGCCGAGCCAAAAAAAGCAAACAAGTCAACAGGCTTAACAAAAATGTCAGAAGGGACAGTTGACGCAGAGGACAGAACTACCGGCGGTACTGCAAAAAATTCATTTGGCTTAGCCGATGAAAGCGCACTAACTTCCTTAGCAGAAAGATTTTTCTTCAAAAAGTAAGAAAATTCACGCGGGCCATTAACGTCAACTTCAAACAACAGAACCGGGTCCTGGGCAAGCACTGAAAATTCAGACATGGAAGTCATGTCCAGAGCAGAGGCGGCAAACGCTTTTTCAACCGCTTCAACGACTTTTACAGCCCCAGAAAAATTCGAGTCAGAAGGAGACAAAGAAACAAAAACCGCGGCACGGTAAAAAGAAGCATTACCATCAGACACTTTGAAAATATCAATTCTCCTCCGGGGGGAAAAAGCCGAAAAATTGCCCAATGCCTCCTGTGAAAAATCTTTTTTCAGGCCCGCCTGCAAAAACATTTTCCCAATGTCACTTTCCCTGAACACAAAAACAACTGAATCCTCTTTTGAAATATCCACAGAAGACACCGCGCCAGTAAATGCTTCAAGAGAAGCCCTTGCATCAAGAACTGCCCTGTTAAAGTTAACCCCCTTGCCCAAAGCGTCAGTTGCACTCAAAAGCTTTGACTCCCCTTCGCCAAACAATGACTGGAAGGACTCTAAAGAAGCCCCCATTGAATCAAGCTTGTTTTTCAGCTCAACCGCAACCTGCTTTGCAGAATCCGCCTCGGAAATCAAAGAATTTGCTTGCGCTTCAAGAAGTGCAGTATTTTCAACTGTGACAAAAACCTCGGCCTCGGCAGAGTTCCCGGCAAAATCAAAGGCCCTGACGGCCAAATCATAGCCCTTGTTTTCAACACCTAAAGAATTCCAGTCAAGGGCAAAAAAACCTTCCGAAAGAGCCCCTGCCCCCATTGATTCGCCTTCCAGAAAAAACTCCACTTTTTCAATCCCGGAAGGGTTTTGCCCGCCGTCAGAAGCACTGGCCTTGAGTGAAACCAAGTCCTTTAAGGCTGCACGCTGCTGCGGGAAAACCCACTCAACTACCGGCAAAATTGTGTCAAAGTAAAAAGTTTTTTCAGCCACACAATCATCACCTTCACGGTCAACCCCCCCAAAATCAACTTCAATGCGGCCTTCAGGGGCGCCAGACAAATCAAAAGGATAAGAAAACTCGTTTTTCCCAGAAATGCCTGAAAAAACATTATTTACATCAGCGCCAGGCAAAGTAACCTTCAGGTAAGCGCCAAACAAAGAATCATCAGTCTGTGCCTTAAGCAAAAAATTGTCTCCATCAAAAGTGCCTTCAACAACCAGGACCAAATCACACTGCGTTGCAGTCCTTGAAATTGCCTCATTGCTTGTCCCGCCAAGGTTGCCTGCATTGTCTATCGACTGGACTTTATAATGATAATAAACCCCTTCATTCAAGCCAGAGTCAACGTAACTTTCCCCTTCAGCAAGTTCCACGACAACAGTGGTAGTAGAATCCGTGATATTGAAACCTGTTAACAAAGCACGATAAATTTTGTAGCCTTTAATGCCAGAAGAAGAGTCAACAGCAGGGCTCCATGAAAGCTTTATTGAAGAACTATCAACAGCCTCCAGTTTAAGATTGGTGGGCGGAAGCGGGGAAGTCCTGTCAATGTTTGCAGCATAATGGCTTGTTTCAGTCCACTCCCCCCCAACACGGGCTTTGACATGGAAGTACCACGCCCCATTGGTTTTATTGGAAAAATTTATAGTGGATTCAGAACCCTCAGACACATCATCAATGAGCGTGCCAGTATTCATGTCAAGGGCATATGAATACGCAACGGCGCCCTCAAGCTCAAAGTCAAACTTGGGGGAATTGTCCCTGTACCATTTTTCCTGTTCAGGATGGGTTGAAGACGAAACAACCGGCCCTGGAATTGCCTGAACCCCTAAAAAACAAGCCAAAAAAAACAATGCAAAAAAAACTAGACGCGAATATTCAAACAAACATAGATTTTAAGGACATATCAACTGAAATAAAAGATTTTGTAAATTCATATCTAATAATTAATAGAAAGGCGACCATTGGAGAACTATATGACAATGGACTTTTAAAAATACTTTACGAACGTAATTATTTGGAAAT
>JAUSEO010000021.1 GCA_030651515.1 archaeon
ATATTTAAAACAGTTCTTTGTTCGGCAATTTTTCCCGCCTATTTTCATTTCGCATTCATTTTCATTCATGCTTTTCCTTATGCACTTTTGCTTTAGGCAGCTTTACCCTTCCTGTGGCCCGATCACTTTCCAAAAGATCATGGATCCTGCGCTCAAGGACAGAATATTTTTTTTCGTTAAGAAGCCCCTGCATTTCAATTAGCCTTGCACGCCAAAAGCTTGGCGGTTTTTCATTGTTTACTTCATCCAACAATTCCGATAGCTTTCTTTTAACCACAAAACCCCCCCCCGAATAATTTAGGTGCAAAATATGCATAACTACCTTAGTATGTTAAAACTACGGATTTTCGTCAATCACAAAAAAAAGCTTTCAAGCCAAAGATTAGGCTTTAAATAGGTCTTTTTGCATTAATTCTGTGGCAGGCCAATTTGAAAAAAATGGTGGTGGTGTGAAATGTCAAGACTTGACGAGATTTTTTCAGCAGAATTGAATCGGTTAAAATCAGAGCAGCTCAACTGGGAGCCAAAAACCCTCAAAAGCCCAAGCTCAAACAGGGCAGTCTATGACGGGAAAAAAGTCATTCTCCTTTGTGAAAACAATTACCTTGGGTTAAGCAATCACCCGGCACTAAAAAAAGCCGCGATTGATGCAACCAAAAAATACGGGGCAGGCTCGGGTGCAGTGCGGGCTATTTCCGGGACAATGGAACTGCACGTGAAACTGGAAAAAAAAATTGCGCAGTTCAAAAAAACCCCTGCAGCACTTTTTTACCAATCTGGCTTCACGGTAAATTCAGGGCTCATCCCTGCAATGACCGGGGAAGGCTGGATTATTGTAAGCGATGAACTGAACCATGGAAGCATAATTGACGGAGTGAGGCTCTCAAAAGCAGACAAAGCAGTATACAAGCACTCAGATATGATTGACCTGAAAAGAGTGCTTTCAGAAAACAAGGAAAAATACAAAAACATCCTCGTCGTCACTGACGGGGTTTTCTCCATGGACGGGGACATTGCAAAACTCGATGAAATCGTTGAAACTGCAAACGTGTTTGGCGCATTTGTATATGTAGATGACGCGCATGGGGACGGCGTGCTTGGAAAAAACGGCACAGGAATAGTCTCACACTTTCACCAGCATGGAAAAGTCGACATCGAAATGGGAACATTCTCAAAAGCCTTCGGCGTAGTCGGGGGATACGTGTGCGGTTCAAAAGAATTATGCGAATTTGCCCTGAACAAGTCGCGCACATGGCTCCTCACGGGGTCTCACCCACCGGCAGTGAGTGCTGCATGCATTGCTGCCTTGGAAACAATACAGAAAAACCCAAACCTCGTGAAAACTCTCTGGAAAAACCGCGAATTCTTCATTGAAGGCCTTAAGGGCATGGGTTTTGACACGGGCAAAAGCCAGACGCCAATCATCCCCATAATGCTTGGGGAAAGCAGTACTGCAAAAAAGTTTTCAGCTGAACTCTTCAAAAAAGGCGTTTACGGCCTGCCGATTGTTTTCCCAATGGTTGCAAAGGGAAGCGCGCGCATAAGGACACAGGTTTCTGCCGCCCATACAAAAAAAGACCTCGAAGAAGCACTCAAGGTAATCGGAAAAGTCGGAAAAGAAATGAAAATAACCTGAAAAAAAAGAAAAAAGAAAGCCGGTTTTTCCCCCGGCTGCCTTATTTTATTTTAAGCCCATTTTTAGTCTTTTGCAATGCTATAGACAGACTTGAGTGCCACTAGCAATGCTGCTGGTGCAACAAAGATTGCGATATACCTCACAATTGAATGGAGAATTGTCCCAAGCCCAGGAATGAGCAGGTCAATTGCCCCCAAGTTAACTGTTCCTGCTGCAAGCAAAGCAATTGCTGCAATGAGGAACCTGTCAACTTCCTTGTCTACCACATTCATGAACCCAACTATGAGCCCAAGCACGAGCAAAAGCAGCACAATCATTGGAGCCCAACCTACAACCTGGGAACCAAAAACTGCTGCAATGACTGCCAAAATTGTTCCTGCCAAAAAGGCATATCCACCGATTGATTGATTCATTTAAACAAACACCTCCTAACAAACCTATTCTCCAAAAAAGTGATTAAAAAAGTTATCGGACGATGACAAGTTTTTTTCGACAATTGGCTAAAAAAACGGGGAAAAAACGAACTATTTTTGTTAATTGACGAAACGTTTTTATTGATTTAACGGAAAAAGTATTCTATGGACCAGTTGGCAACCACAATTGCAGGAGAAATCTGTTTAAGCAAAAACCACGGCGGAAGCATGAAAAAGTGGCGCGAAATCTTTGGCATTTCCCAGACCGAACTTGCAAAGCACTTAAAGATCAGCAGCTCCACCATCTCAGACTATGAAGGCGGGAGGCGAAAAAGCCCAGGAATCCTTGTAATCAAGCGGTTTGTTGACGCGATTTTAGACATTGACAAGAAAAGGGACAGCAAAATCACAAAACAACTCTTAAAGGACTTCAAGCCAAAAGAAAACGTGTTTGACATCCACGAGTTCAACAAAGGGGTCAATGGAAAAACATTTGCAGAGCACATTGCCGCAGAAACAGTTGCAAACCCACTGCGCTTAAAGGAAACAAACGTCTACGGCTACACGGTCATTGACTCACTTAAAGTCATCCTCGAAGTCCCCGTGCACGAGTACATGCAGATGTACGGCAAGACCCCTGAGCGCGCACTGATTTTCACAAAAGTTGAAAGCGGGCGCTCCCCACTGATAGCTGTGCGCGTGGGTCGCTTCAGCACTGAAATGAAGCCCGCAATCGTAGTACTGCACGGCGTGGACAAAGTCGACCCCATTGCAATAAAAATCGCAGAAGTAGAAAAAATCCCCCTGCTGACAACAAAAAAACCGGTCGAAGAAATCGCAAGCATACTCAAAAAATTCGAGGACTAAATCGCAAGCACCCTAAAAAAAATTCGAAGACTAATTTTGAAAAATACAAACCAATACCTGCATTTAAAACCGCAGGCAAAAAGTGTAGCGCTTGATTGGCCTTCCCTTGTTCCTGTCATAACTATAAATGTCGGAAGTCACAATCACGCGTTCTCGAAGCTGTTTTTCAAAAAAACCGCTTGCTTTTTTTACCGCGCGCTTTGAGCCGATTGACAAGTCAAAGCCATTGTTCACAAACTGTATTTTCACGACCCTTGAAAGTGGATCGTTTTCCTCATTTCTCTTAAAAAAAGCATGTATTTCGGACATCTTTTCCTCAATCTTTTTTTTCGGGGTCTTTGGCTCAAAACGCGCCTGAAAAATGGCTTCAAAATAACTTCCCGAAACGCGCGAACATGACGGGCAGGTAACGCGAAAAATCCTGAGTGAAACAATCCGCTCAACTTCCAGTTCTTCACCGCCAACTTTCCCACTGATTTTCACCATGAGCACGCCAAGCTTGTCATTGACTTCAACCCCCTGCAAAAAAAGCTCATGGTTTTCAAGCCCCTTGAAAGAAGAGCCTGACCTGGCAAGCCCAAGCAGTGCAGTGTCAGAATAAGCAACCCACTTTCCCCTAACACGCATGCGGTTGCACCTGGAACATATTTCTATCTCGATTTTTTCTGGGATAGAAAAAAGTTTTTTGTCCTTCAACAGGCACTCAATGCAAAAACCATTGAAGAGCTTTTTGTTTTCCGACCCGCACTTGGGGCAAAAAATGCTTAGAGAACGACTTGTCATACAACGATTTCTTCCCCTAAGCCAGGCGTGTGAACCTCAAAGCCCTTGCCTTCAAGAGAAACGCGGAACCTGGCCATGACTTCCCTGTCAGAATGAACGATTACGATTTTTTGCGGGGAAATCGTTTCAATTATCTTGAACAGCTCTGAGAGCCCGGCATGGCTTGAAAAATCATACTTTTCAACGCTCATTTTTGGTTCAACCATTATGCCGTTAAGGTTAATCCTGCCAGTGTCAAGCAAAATACGACCGGCTGTTTGCTGGACCTGAAAGCCGGTCAAAAAAAGTTTCGAGTGCTTGTCATGGTAAAGCTCAGGCAGGTAAGCATACACTGGCCCGCCCTGCAGCATTCCGGAAGTAGTGACTATGACACAAGGCTGTTTCAAGGCCTTTTTGCGGATTGACATGTGTTTCACCCAGTGGGCACGATCAAGCGACTTTTTCAGAAAATGCGGGTCCTTGATGTACTTGGAGTAATTCATGTAAATGCGCGCGGCTTTCTGGCACATCCCGTCAAAAAAAATGTCTGCCTTAACATTATACTCGTGCAAAACATCCAAAATCTCGGCACTCCGGCCGACGGCAAAAGTTGAAACCAAAGCAGTGCCCCCGTTGTCAACAGTTTCCTGCACGGATTCAACAAAACGCTTTTCCTCTTTTTTCCGCGGCGGGTGCTCGCGATCCCCGTAGGTCCCTTCGATTATCAGGCAATCGCAGTTGCCCTTTGGAAGGACTGCCCCAGGATGCAGGCGCGTTTCATCAAGCTTTATGTCACCAGTGTAAATGAGCGTTTTTCCGTCCCGAAAGGTTATGCGCGAAATAGCGGAGCCCGCAATGTGCCCGGCATCAAAAAACTCGAGAAAAGTGTTGTCAAACAACTCCATTCTCCGCCCATAATTCACGGGAAAAGTGTGCTTTTCAGTCCGCGAGATTTCAAGCTTTGAAAAATTTGCATCCATTGCCTCCAAACCCGCGATTTTTAAGGTGTCAAACCAAAGCATCCTCGCCAAGTCAAGCGTCGGGGGCGTCATGTAACTGATAGGGCTTGAACGCTGGTAAAGGTGCGGCAGGTTTCCTGAGTGGTCCATGTGGGCGTGCGAAATAATGGCCGCCTTTACATTGGTGTCAATGGGAAGCGGGTACTCGGTCTCCTTGGGAGTAAGCTTTACCCCGTAATCAAGGAGTATTTTTTCCCCCGCGTCAACCAAAAACGCGCTTCGACCCACTTCCTGGGCTGCACCCAAAAACTTGATTTTAACCAAAAAAAAGCCTTTTTTTCTTAAATATAACAACTTTTTTGAGGCAAACACCTTTAAATATTATAATAAAGAAAAATAAAGGTAGGGTTCACCCAATGGCTGTTTTGAACATCTTGGATTCACTTGAACTGGCAAAAAAATACGGCTTAAAAACAGCCCCTTTTCAAGTTGCAAAAAGCGAGGAAGACGCCATGAAAGCCGCCCAAAGCACCGGTTACCCACTGGCAATGAAAATAATCAGCCCAAAAATCAGCCACAAAACAGAAAAAGGAGGGGTAAAAATCGGCCTAAAAAATGAAGAAGAACTCAAAAACGCGTTTAGGGAAATGCAGGCACTTGTTGGCTTTGAAGGTGTGCTGGTCCAGCCAATGGTTTTTGGAACCGAAATAATCATTGGCGGAAAAATCGACGACCAGTTTGGCCCCACCATCCTCTTTGGCCTTGGCGGAATATTTGTCGAAGTGCTCAAAGATTATTCACTGCGCATCTGCCCCATTACACGAAGTGACGCCCGCGAAATGATACACGAAATCAAGGGCTATGCAGTCCTTGCAGGCGCACGCGGAAAGCCACAAGCAAATTTTAAGGAAATCGAAAACGCGCTACTCAACACAAGCAAGCTTCTAATGAAGGAAAAACAAGTCAAGGAACTTGACTTCAACCCGCTGATGGTGAATGAAAAAGAAGCCGTGTGCGTGGACGCAAGAATAATCGTGTAAATTATATGTCTGCTTTTGAAAAACCTGGCCTGAACAAGTGCAGGCAAAACATGCTTGAGTCAAGAAAAATTTTGTAACCTGCGTTTCTTGCATCGCGGCCGAAAAAAATGTCGTCAAAAGCGGTTGAGTTTTCTTCCACGCGGAAAGAAATTTCTCCAAGTACGCTTCTGTGAATCAATATTGCCCCAAGGCCTGTTGCATCAACTTCCATCAAGCGGCTTGGAAACAAGTTCATCAAGCCAAGCGGAGTAAGCAAAGCATTTTTCCTGTTTTCTTCTGAATCAAACTTAAACGCAACTGCACTCACATGCCCCGTTGGCATGAGGTTCAAATAAGCGCCTGCACAAATTTCTTTTTTGCCTGACAATAAGCGTTCAATAATGCCAGGCGGCGGAATCACATCCTGTTCGAGGGAAAAAAAATAATCAAAGCCCCCATCCAAGACTTTTTTTGCCAGAACGTTCCTGCAAAAAACCACCCTCTGCCGCGCCTTCTCCACCTGAAGGCCATCGCGGAGCACGGCAAAACGTTTTCCGGTTTCTTTTTCAAATTCCTTTG
The DNA here is from genome assembly GCA_030651515.1 of archaeon. Taxonomy (GTDB): domain Archaea; phylum Iainarchaeota; class Iainarchaeia; order Iainarchaeales; family GW2011-AR10; genus JACQJF01. Next base: position 6,236 of record JAUSEO010000021.1, read on the forward strand.
CGTGCTTCTGCAGAAGCCTGTAGTAATCTTCAGATTTTGAGTTGTCAACCAGGCACACTTCAAAGTCCCTGTAAGTCAAAGATTTCAAGCCGCCCAAAAACCGGTCAAGGCAATAAGCCTTGGCATCACTTGTCGGACAGCCAACCAAGACACGCGGAAAAGGCATGGACAAATAAAGGGCGCAAAAAGAGTTAAAAAACATGGCGCCTTTGCACCGGAAACCTGCCTGCATAAACCGTTAAATTAGGTTGGAGCAAAAAATCAATGTATGGAATTTGAATATAGTAAGACCCAGATAAAGTTTGAAAGGGAATTGTCAAACCTCGACAAACTCGTGCTCCGCTTTACAAGTATCCTTGACAGGCAAAAAATAAAGTATGCGATAATTTCAGGCTATGTTGCAATCCTTTTTGGCAGGAGCAGGGAAACCGAAGACATTGACCTGTTCATTGAAGAAATACCATTTGAAAAATTTGAACAGCTCTGGAAAGAACTATACAACGACATTTTTGAATGCATCAATGCCCCGGATGCAAAAGAAGCTTATTTTGAATACCTGAAAAACCAGACCGCAATAAGGTTTGCAAGAAGAGGCACCTTTATCTGGAACTTTGAAATAAAGTTCCCAAAAACAAAATACAACAAGTATTCCCTCAACCACCAAGTCGAAGTGCTTCTAAACAACAATAAAATAATGACCTCTGAAATGGAATTGCAGATTGCCTTCAAGTTAAGCCTTGGAAGCGACAAGGACTTTGAAGACGCAAGGCACCTTTACAACATTTTTAAAGAACATTTGGACACAGACTTATTGAAAAACCAGATAAGCGAACTTGGCGTTCAAAAACGTGCGGAGAAAGTATTATGGAAAAAGGCCTAAAACTCTCAAAAAAAGACCTCCACGAACTTGAGGAAGAAAAAAAAAGAAACAGAAAGCAAAGAATGGAATTCATTGACATGTACACAAAATGGCTCAAAAAAACCCCGAACAAAGTCTGGAGCAAACAGCACAAAGAGTTTATTGACAGGTGACAGCAAGGAGAATTTTCCCCATGAATGAAAAAATTTTCAAAGTCAATTGTGATTTTTGCGGAAAAGAAATAGAGTGCCCTGAAAACATGATGAATGCAAAAACACACGCTTGTTTTAAATGCTTCCAAGGACTAGACAAGGGGCATAAAAAGCTCAAGCCCGGAAAACTGCATGTCGACATTAAAAGGGAAGAACTTGAAGAAGAAATGGGCGAAGAAGCTATCTGATTCCCTGGTTTTTTATTTTGTGCCAAAATTCTTCCAGCCAAACAAAACCCCTAAAAAATTTCAAGGCCTGCCGGGCTGAAAAAAGAAGGCCCGCATTTACTTTGGCTTAAAGCCAAACAAGCCCGAAAGCCAGTCCAATACCTGCTGAAGAGTTCCTTTTGTTTCCTGTATTTCTTTTTGAAGGTCAACGCAGGCCCCGTTGCTGCAGGCATTGCTCAGGCATTCAAAATTATTCTGGCAGGATTGCCCAACGGCTTTTTGCCCCCTTATTTCAAGCTCCAACCCGCAATAAGATTCCTTGTTTCCGACAAAAAACCTTGAACTCACACCCATGCACTTTCCAGCCAGGGAGCAACCATCACTGCAGGCAGCACTCTCTGGCAGAGGCATTTCTTTTGTTGTTTCTCTTTCTGGTTCTTCAATTATCTGCTCGTCCAATGGAACAAGCGGACTAGGCAGTGTTTCCGGCATAACTTTTGGAATTGGAACTGGAAATGGAGCTGGAATCTCTTCAGGAACCTGTTCAACGAAGGGCTCTCCGCCAAGTGCTTCCAGAATGTGTTCCCTGAAGTTATCATACGGCTGTGCACCGACTAAAATTTTTCCGTTAATGAAAAAAGTTGGCGTGCCGCTAACTCCTTTGTCCTGTGACACCAAAATGTCATCCTGTACTTCAGGCGAGTATTTTTCCGTGTCAAGGCACTCGTTGAATTGCTGTGAGTTTAAACCAAGTTCCTGTGCCAGTTTTTTGTAAACCGTTTCCCCTAAATTTTGCTGGTTGGCAAAAAGCTGGTAATGCATTTCCCAAAACTTGCCCTGCTCATGGGCGCACTGGGCTGCCAATGCAGCTGTGTAAGCGTTTTTGTGGAACGAAAGCGGAAGGTCACGGTATATAAAACGCACTTTGCCGGTGTCAACAAACTCTTTTTTCAAGAGCGGCCAGGCCTGGTCATGGAAACGCTCGCAAAAAGGGCATTCCAAATCTGAAAACTCTTCCATTACAACCGGCGCTGTTTTTGACCCCACAAAAGGTTCAGGCAACTGGTCAGACGCAAAAACCGTTGGTGGAATTAAAGGCCCCTCAAACTCGTGAGACGCAAAAGCCATTGGTGCAAATAAAGACAGCAAAACCAGGACAGTGAATAAAATTCCTGTTTTCATGTTTAAAATTAATGCCAAGTATTTCTTAAAAAGATTTCTAAAATCAAAAACAGACATAGAATTACACCCCCACTTTTGCTTCAAATCTTTTAATCCCAAAACCCAACGCGTTCAGTTTTTCCACCCTCTTTTGAACCGATGGGTGCGTGGAAAAAAGCCCTGTGAAAAAACTCTTTCCAAAAGGATTCACGATAAAAAGGTGCGCAGTTGCCCTGCCTGAAGCATCTGCCGGCATTGGGATTTTTGCAGAATATTGTTCGAGTTTTCCAAGCGCGCGTGCAAGGCCCTGACTGCTTCCGGCAATTTGTGCACCTGTCGAGTCAGCAAGATATTCTCTTGAGCGCGAAACTGCAAGCTGGAGCATCACCGCGATTACCGGCGTGACTATCACAAAGAACAGAAAGCTCAGGATGGAGCCTGCAAGATTATTTTTGTCCTTGCCTGAAAACAAAAAACCAAAATAAAATGCAAACCTTCCAATCAAAGTCAATGCACCGGCAAAAGTGGCAACAATTGAAGTAATCAAAATGTCCATGTTCTTGATGTGGCCAAGTTCGTGTGCAGCCACGCCTTCAAGCTCCTCCTTGTCAAGGGCTTGGAGTATTCCATGTGTAAAGCAAATCACGCCGTGTTGTGGGTCCCTGCCTGTGGCAAACGCGTTAGGCTGGTTGATTGGAGCAAGAAAAATCTTCGGCTTTGGAATCCCCGCGTTTTGTGCAAGACGCTCAACCATTGCGTGAATGTTTTGAGCCTCGCTTTCCTTTAACTCCCGTGCACCGTACATGGCTAAAACGATTTTGTCGCTAAACCAGTAGGCAAAAAAGTTGATTGCACCCGCAAAAAACAAGGCAATTATTGCGCCTGCTTCACCGCCAAGAGCAAAGCCTGTAAAGACAAGCAGGCCTGTCAGCGCGGAGAGGAAGAAAACTGTTTTGAGGTTGTTGTCCATTTGCCGGTTCACTTGAATTTTTTGTCAACGCCCGAAAGCCCCTCTGCCCTGGCACTATCCATGGCCCTGTTGCCTGCAACTGCAATCGAGTAACCGATTTTTTGGCCGGCCCATCTTCCGCCATAAGCCCCGATTGCTATGAACAAAAAGTCAATCCCGGAAAACACGCCAAGGGAAGAATAGAGCTCCATAAAGGCGCCAAAATCCATTTTATCAAAAGCGCCATAATAAAAATATGGGCTCACGGTGTAACCGGCAACCACTGCAACCAGCCCGACAATCGTTGCAAACAACAGGAAATTTGAGATGTCCTTTTGTTCTTTGAAAGAACCGCCCCCGATTTTGAAGCCAAGGGCAGCGATTCCACCTGCAACAGCCCCCGTGAAAATGGCAGCATAGCCAAAAATCATTTTAGTTACAACCATTACACCAAAGAAAATGGCTGCAGAAACCGCTATTCCAATCAGGCCAAAGATTATGCCCAAAAACCATGCTTTTCCATTGCCTGCCAAGTAAAATCAAACCCCCCTAAAAAAAATCCCAAAATTTTTTGACAAAAAAGCGCGTCTTACGTATTCCTCTTGCCAGGATTAATATACGTGCGGTTGAACCAGAATCAACTAAACGGTTGATTGGCGTTCAACCACAGCTATATTAAGCCCTGCAACAGGTTTGTTTGGGGGTTAATTTGCAGTACACAAAAAGACACATACGTGTCACAACAACCATCGCGGCAGTGGCACTCCTTGCTTTGCTATTCCTTCTCCCACAGGCCCTTGGGGCCCCTTCAGGCAAACTTCGCGGCGGGCTGACAGAAACAGGCCTTGATTCCCCCCAAGTG
>JAUSEO010000046.1 GCA_030651515.1 archaeon
TATTACGGCCAGGGAAGAACACCAGAATATTAAATATTTTTTTTTATTTCAAGTGAGATTTTTTTCCAGTCTTTTTCAAAAAAACTGCGCGGTCATCCACCAAGACATCATATTTTGGTTTTCCTAAAAACAATTCATGGAACTTCACGCCCCACCCTTTTAGCTGCTGGAAAGTGAACTGGTAGCCTTCTGCCTGGGCTGCTTTTGCATCATTGTTGTTTCGCCCCATGAAACGGGAAGTGTAAATTATTATCCTGTGCCCCTGGCTGTGCAAAGAGTTCACGAGTTTTATTGCAGTCCTGTCAGGCACGGCATTCTCATAGTCACCGGTTGTCTGGCTGCATATCACGTTGTCCAAGTCAAAGCAAATCGTCTTCATTTTGTCCACTTTCGAAAATCACTGAGAAACTGGTCTGCAGACTCCTTTGACTTCAAGTGTGTGGCCATTTTTTTTATGTGCTCCACACCAACCGTCACAATGTGTGCCCCTGCAAGGAACGAGTCAATCACGTCGCGCGGGCCCCTGATGCTTCCGGCAATTATTTCTGATGGCAGTCCGGTTTCTTCAAGCAACCTGCGCGTGTTTGAAATCACCTGGTCGGATTCTATTCCAGCATCTCTCATGCGCCCCCGAAAGAGTGAAACATAGCTTGCACCGGCATAGGCTGCCAAAAGGCACTGTGCTTCATTGAAGAGACAGGTGCAGTTGACATTGATTCCTCTGCTTGTGAGATTCTTTATTGTTTCAAGTTCGTCCCACCCAGTCAAAGGAATTTTTATGTAGAGGTCACTGTATTTGATTCTTTCAGCATAATCAATTGCCTCTTTTTCCATTTCCTGCGCTTTCTCGCTTGTGACCTCCATGCTAAGCGAAATTTTCCCGCCAAATTTTTTGCACACTGAAACAATTTTTTTCACGTGTTCAACAAAATCCGTTTTCGGCTCCTTGCTTATTATGGACGGGTTTGTGGTAATACCCTGTATCGCCCCTTTTTTGAGGCAGTCCTCTATTTCTGCAGTGCTTGCAGAATCAATGAAAAGTTTCATTTTTCGCCCTCCGATTTTTTTTGTTTAAATTTCTTTATGAACGTATTTCATTCCATCTTCAACCAAGTGCGAGTCAGAATCGTCGTCACGCGTTGAAATTTCCATGACAATGCAGTCCTCTTCAGCTATTTTCATGTGCATTAGGCCAGGGATTATATCAAAAGTTTCGCCTTTTCTAAGGCTTATTGATTTGTTTTCCGCTCTTCCAATCCGCACGCCAACTTTCACGTTCCCTGAATGGACAAAGTACGTTTCGAATTTATTGCAGTGGAATTCCAGGCTGTTCTGCATGCCTTTTTTCATAACAATTTTTTTCCCGCAATAATTCCTGCTCACTATTGTTTCAATGCTTCCCCAATACTTGTCTCGAAAGTCAGTTGTTTTTCCAGGCTTTGCCATGCGTGCACTTTTTTTTTCGCTTGAAAAATTTTTTGCTGCATCCTGTTCTGTTTCAAGCCATGCCTTGCCATTTTGTTTTGAACCTCCTGCAAAAAAATAAACAAAACTGTCTTTTGCGCCAAACGCGCCGTGTGCCGTGCCGCGTGCAATGTCCAAAACATCACCCTCTTTCATGTCAACAAGAATTTTTTCCCCATTTTTTCCACCAACACGCAAAACTATTTTCCCCTCCTGCACGTAAAGAGAACCATCCCTGTGCTGGTAAGAATGAAGCGGCTGAATTCCGCCCTTTTTCACGAAAAACTGTTCAAGGTAGTAACTTTTTTTTTTTGAAACCTCTGCTTCAAAACCCCAGGAAGTTTTTTTTTGCACCGGCTGGTTTTTCTTGTTTATTTCCTCAAACGAAAGTCCGTATACCATAACATCACATTCCTTTTGTGTATCTCAAAAGATCCTCTTTTTTCGGTGGTTCGGTTCCATGGATTGTGGTTGAAAGCCCTGCCCAGGCATTTGCTATCTGCAGCGATTCGTGCGGGGCCTCAAGGCCAGCAAGGGAAAGAGAAGCTATAAACGCGTCGCCTGCTCCGCAGGTGTCTTTTGGTTCAACATTTATTGCGCTTGTCAGTATGCATTTTCCGTCAATGAGTGCAATAGACCCGTTCTCCCCAAGCTTCACGCAGATGTTTGAATTTCCAAGTATTTTTTTGAGTCCCAGGAAAGAACTTGCAGATTGCGTCGGGCTGAATTTTTCGTCCAGGTATTTTGCCTCTTTTTCACTCAGCAGCACGAGGTAACTGTCCCTGTACAGGTGGTGCGCGCTTTCCCTGTGTGAAATCTGTGAGTCAACCACAAGTTTTTTCCCGTTGTCTTTTGCAAGTTTTTTGATTTCTTCAATGATTTTTTTTGTCAAAAGACCGTGGCGGTAATCGGAAACAATCACAACGTCGCTTTCTCCAATATTTTTTTCCACATGTCCGATGACTTGTGCAGCGGTTTTTTCGTCAATGTCACGGTTGTCGAGATTGTCAACCTGCAGCAGCTTGTAACTGTCTATCCAGAATCTTTTTTTTACCGTAGTGCGCCTGGACTTGTCTGCAACAAAAAAATTTTTTATCCGCGCGTGGGAAAATGAATCGTAGTGCTTTGCTTCTTCATCTTTTCCGATGACACTCACGAAATCAACTCTGGCGCCAAGCTCTGCAAGGTTTCTTGCAACAAGGCTTGCCCCGCCAAAAGATATTTTTTCGGAAGTTTCCCTTGCAACAATTGTCGGGGTTTCAAGTGATTTTCCAATGGCTGTACCGTAAACGTAAATGTCAAGGATAAGGTCGCCGACAAGCAGAACCCTTTTTTTGGCAAAGCCCCCGATTATTTTGCTCATTTGCGGCTGTTTGTTTCTTTTTCCCATGTTTTTAGCTCTTTGATTTTTTTGAGGGTGGATGTGGTTGAATAATTTGGCACAAGCGGGAAAATTTTTACTTCAACTCCACCTGGTATTTTGTCCCTTTTCCTGACTTCTTCTGCAGTCCATTCACCGCCTTTCACAACTATGTTCGGCATTATCTCGCGTACGAGGGCTGTTGGCTCAGCGTCATCAAAAACTATTACCTCATCCACAAAACTCACTGACTCAAGGACTGCCTTTCTGTCATTCTCATTGTTCACCGGCCGTGCATCCCCCTTAATCATTCTTGTTGCGCGGTCGGAATTTATCCCGACAATGAGCTTTCCGCCAAGGCTTTTTGCAAACCTCAAAAGTTCGATGTGCCCCGTGTGCAGCATGTCGAAAATCCCGTTTGTAAAAACTATTTTTTGTTTGTCATGGGGCACTATTTTTTCTATTCTTTTCACGTGCCGCCCTTCGCCAAACGGCTCATTCAGCCAGCTGTCAACAATCTGAATTGAAATGTCCACGGGCGTTATCCACGCCCCAAGGCACAAAACGTTTGAATCATTGTGCTCCCTGCTTTTCGTGGAAGTCTCAATGTTATGCACAAGGGCTGCCCTGATGTTTTTGTGCTTGTTTGCAACAATGCTCATCCCAACCCCCGTCCCGCAGATGAGAATGCCTTTTTGGGCACTGCCTGATTCCACTATGTGGGCAAGCTGGTTTGCATAATCAACGTAATCAACTTTTTTCTCAATGTCATACGGGCCCAAGTCTATGCAGTTATAGCCTTTTTCCACTAGGTGCCCAATTACCTGGCTCTTGAGGCCCACGCCATTGTGGTCAGCGGCCAACACGATGTTTTTCTTGTTCTCTGGCATTGTTTTTTTCTGCTCCAAAGAAAGGCATTTTTCAGGTGTTTTCCCGCAAAAAAGCCTTTGGTAATTTATTTAAATTTATTAATCCATGATATTTTAAGACTTGGTCTGCCAAAAGCAGTTCCTTCAGTTCTACCATTGTACCAAACAAAACCGGTGATTCTTACTTGCCCCCAAGAATAGTTGCAAAAACAGTCAAGTTTTCAGTTGACTTGTTTTTGCTTGTTTTCTGCCTTCTTGGCAAAGTGCTTTTTGCAGTTGTGCGTTTTTTTTTGCCGCCGAAAAAAATTCTTGACCCACAGCGAATCCTCATACTGGATTTTGACGGCTCAAAAATCGGCGATCAGGTTCTTGGAAGTGCAGTGATAACAGCACTCAAAAAAAAATTCCCGAAAGCAAAAATTTTTGTCATGTGCTCGTTCATCACCGAGCCAATTTTTGCAAACAACAAGTTGGTTGACAAAACAATTTCCGGAAAATTTGTTGACTTCAAGGCATTTCTTAATCTGGCCAGGTTTTTGGAACTGAGAAAATTAAAGCCTGATGTCGCGGTTTCCATGTCAGTCAACCTTAGTTCCCATGCCCTTGCATTTTTGTCCGGTGCACAAACCACTATGGGCTGGGATAAACGCTTCAAGGGCTTTCCTTTAACCAACCCAGTGAAATACTACTCCGAGACTGCAGACCCGAAACATGAAGTATTCAAGCACCTTGAACTCCTCAAGCCGCTTAACATAAATGAAAAAAATCCTTCGGTGACAGTCACGGCTTCTGCTTTGGCCCGTGAGTATGCAAGGGCAATTCTACCCAAGTCAAGGGTCCTTGTCGCGGTTCACGGAGGGTCCAAAAACTTTCCAATAAAAAACTGGCCTGCACAGAACTTTTCACGAGTCATTGAAGAACTTGCCTCAAAAGAAATACAATTTTGCCTTATCGGCTCGCTGGCTGAAAAAGAAATCGCCAACCAGATATTCGAAGGCATAAGGCCGGGCAAAAGAAAATTTGTCCTTAACCTAGCGGGCAAAACAAGCCTTGACCAGCTCATCGCGGTTCTTGAAAACTCGCAGATTTTTTTTGGAATTGATTCTGCACCCATGCACCTGGCGGCTGCAGCCGGGTGCTTTGTCTACGCTGTTTTCGGGCCAAAGCCCCCGATCTGGTTTTCCCCGTTCACTGAAAAAAAACATGTTTTTTACAAAGGGGACGGAAAAATAATTGAAGACTATCAAAAAATAGGTTTTGTTTCACCACGAAAAGTCATTGTAGAATTAAAAAAAGACGCGCTGCTTTCAAAATTTAC
>JAUSEO010000024.1 GCA_030651515.1 archaeon
AACCGTTTAACTTTAATTACTAGTTTGACTTCTTTCATTTTGGGTTAACCACCTCGAATGGTTTTCCCCCACCTACGGGTGGTAGTCTTACCACATATTTAAGACTTTTTCAACAGAGCCAATGGAACCAACCCGTTTATATATTCCTCTACAGGAATATTCTGTTCTGGAAATATGCAAGCCATGTATGAGATGCTTGGTGCGTTGGCGGAACCCAATCGCCTGCACATTGTCGAATTCCTGCTTGAAGGCCCACGCTCTGTGGGTGAAATAGTCAAACGCCTCAGGCTTTCACAGCCACAGGTTTCAAAGCACCTGGCTGTCCTGAGCAGGGTTGGGCTTGTAAAAATGCGCCCAACAGCGCAAAAACGGATTTATGCGCTTGAGTCAAAGCCATTCAGGGACCTTGACTCGTGGCTTGACTCATATCGCGTTTTGTGGAGTGAAAAATTTGACCGCCTTGACACTTACCTGGCCGAGCTGCAAATGGAGGAAGCAAAGCATGCAGGGAAAAAACACCGTTAACGTGGCCAGAAACGGGAGGGAACTTACCCTTACCCGGATTCTTGATGCACCGCGTGAACTTGTCTGGGTTGCGTGGACTGATCCTGCGCACGTTGCCAATTGGTGGGGGCCGAATGGTTTCACCAACAGTATCAGAAAAATGGATGTGAGGGCAAACGGGGAATGGTTGTTCACCATGCACGGCCCTGATGGAGGGGATTACCCAAACAAGATTGTTTTTACAAAAGTTGAAAAACCAAAGTTTTTAGCGTATAAGCATTCAGGTGATTATAACACAAAGGATGTGAAGTTTGAAGTGAAAGTAACCTTTGAAGAAGTAAACGGGAAAACCAGGGTCACGATGCGGTCAGTGTTTGAGTCTTCAGAAGAACTTGACCGGGTTGAAAAAGGGCACGGTGCAATTGAGGGCGGAAAACAAACCCTTACACGATTAGGCGAGTATTTGGAAAACATGAATGGGGGAAAATCAATGCCAAAATAAAACGAGTTAGTCATTACGCGCGTTTTTGACGCGCCAGTTGAAATGGTTTGGAAGGCCTGGACCATGCCTGAACACTACAAGAAATGGTGGGGGCCAAAAGATTTTAGCTGCCCCATAGCCAAAATTGATTTTCGCGTAGGTGGAAAACAATTAAGCTGCATGCGCGGAGCAGGGCCGGACGGAAAGGTGCATGATTTTTGGAGCACGGGAACATACAAAGAAATTGTCCCCCTGAAAAAAATAGTTGTAAGTGACTCGTTTGCAGACGAGACAGGAAAAATTGTTCCAGCAAGTTATTATGGAATGCCAAGCGATTTTCCAATGAACATGGAAGTCACCCTGGCTTTTGAAAAAATTGGGAACAAAACCAAAATGACTATGAGGCACGTTGGAATGCCAAAAAGCATGATGACTGACGCCAATGCAGGCTGGAGCACGTCGTTTGACAAGCTGGATGCAATGCTTAAGAAGAAATAAATTTTTGACAGATTTTTAAAAAATTAAACAAAAGCCAGTTTATAGGAGGTAGATTATAGCATGAAAATGAGTCCGGTAGTGCATTTTGAAATGCCTGCACAAGACAGGAAGCGCATGGCGAATTTTTACACTAAAGCGTTCGGCTGGAAAACCAGGCAATTAGGCGAGGACATGGGAAACTATGTTTTAGCCACTACAACCGACACTGACGAGAATCAAATGGTTAAGACACCCGGCACGATTAACGGAGGCTTTTTCCAGAAAACCAAACCAGGCCAGTACCCAAGGATAACGATTGCAGTTGATGACATCAAAGAGGCAATAAAGAGCATTAAAGCTGCAGGCGGAAAAGTGCTTGGCGGCATGCAAAAACCAGGAGAGCCAGATGACATTCCAGGTGTCGGCCTTTACGCTACGTTTATAGACACCGAAGGCAACCATGCAAGCATACTGCAGCCACAACCTAGAAGATAAAAAAAAATGGAGAATGGTGAAAAATGGACAAAATCACGACACATTTATGGTTTGACAAAGAGGCAGTAGAAGCAGCCAAGTTATACACTTCAGTTTTCAAGGACTCAAAAACCACGAACACGACAACGATTCATGACACTCCATCGGGGGATTGTGACATTGTATCGTTCACGCTTGCAGGGCAGCCATTCATGGCTATCAGTGCAGGCCCGATCTTCAAATTCAACCCATCCATTTCCTTTCACGTAGCCTGTAAAACCAAAGACGAGGTTGATGAGTTGTGGAAAAAACTCTCACAGGGCGGAACAATCCTAATGGAGCTTGGCGAGTACCCGTTCAGTGAAAAATATGATTGGTTGCAGGACAAGTTTGGCCTTTCATGGCAAATAATTTATTTGGGGGACAAAACGCCAAAACAGAAAATCACGCCTGTAATGATGTTTGTCGGCAATGTTTGTGGGAAGGCAGAAGAAGCGATTAAATTTTATTCAACCGTCTTTCACAATTCAAAAATTTACAACATTCTCCGTTATGGAAAAGGAGAGGCACCAGATAAGGAAGGGACCGTCAAATACGCCTCTTTTGCCATTGAAGGCAAGGAATTTGGAGCAATGGACAGTTCTCATGAACACAAGTTTGCCTTCAACGAAGCCATATCCTTCATTGTGCATTGCGATACCCAAAAAGAAATAGACTACTACTGGGGAAAACTCTCAGCAGTCCCTGAATCTGAACAGTGCGGTTGGCTCAAAGACAAATATGGTGTTTCCTGGCAGATTGTACCAACTGCAATGGATGAAATGATGAAGAGTAAAGATGAGAAGAAAATGGCGCGCGTAACCGAAGCGTTCCTCAAAATGAAAAAATTTGACATTGAAACCCTCAAACGCGCATATGAGGGCAAGAAATAAAACTCGTTGCCGATGGCCATGAAGACTACAAAAGGAAAACCCACAATCTGCAGCCGCGGGCACGAATTTTACAAAAACAGTGACACCCCAATCTGCCCTATTTGTTGGCCTGGCCGTTATAAGAAAAAAAGTTTATCAAAAAAGGAGGATTGAGATTTTATGGAAAGACAGATTTTTGTAAACCTGCCAGTCAAGGATTTGAATAAAACAGTCAAATTTTTTACAAAACTTGGATTCAAGTTCAACCCCCAATTCACGAATGAAAACGTGACATGCATGATTATTGGCGAAAACTCATTTGTCATGCTTTTGGTTGAAAAATTTTTTAAGACCTTCACCCCAGGAAAGAATCTCACTGATGCGAAAAAAAACACGGAAGTTTTAGTTGCAATATCCACTGATAGCCGAACCGGCGTTGATGAAATGATTAAAAACGCCAAAGCAGCAGGTGGAAAAGAATACAGAGAAGCCAAAGACCATGACTGGATGTACAGCCGAGCTTTTGAGGACCTTGATGGCCACATCTGGGAAGTCCTTTACGCAGACATTACAGCGTTACCAGAAGAAATGAAAAACAAGTAAAACTGACTGATAGGAGAAACTTGCCTCAAAAAATTGCTCAGTCAATACTTGAATTTTCTTTCATAGTTTTTGTGGTCAAACCATTCAATTAGAACAGAAATTATTTCAATTTCATTTCCTCTTAGGGTATAAATGAGCCGCCAGCCATCAGGCAAATCATATTTCCGCAAGTTGTCTATTTTGTATTTTTGAACGTATTCCTTTGGCCACAAATCAGAAGGAACGCGTATGCCACATAAAGGATTTTCAAGCAGGTCTTGTATAGCTTTTTGCAGGTGTTTTGCAAGCTGTTGCTCTTCATATTTTCCTTTTTGCAGGTCTTCAAAAGCTTTTTTTAGCGATTCGTCTGCAAAAGCGTATTTTTTGATTCTTTCAGGGGGCTTTTTCATAGACGAGCCCTTTACTTTTAAGTTTTTCAATTTCTTTTGGCGCCCAAACCCAGATAACATGATTTTCAGGGTCAATCATTATTTTTCCAGAATACTCAAGATAATCAAGTGTTGCAAGGTAAGTCTGCCACATTACTTTTTTTGGCAATTTCTGCCATAGTTGCCGCACAGAATAATCACCCTTGGCTTTTCTAATAGCTTCTTCAATCATCAAAACAGTGTCCAAGCGTGGAAAGCGCAAAACTTCTTTCTTAAAAATCTGCAAGCCCATAAAAAACCACTATATATCAACTGATATATAACTGTTTTTAAGCTTTTCTGGTTTAATTTCGCGAATTATTAAAGCGTGGCTATTTTTTCATTACAAGTTCCTTGATTTTCCCATTATCCACTTTGAGTATTCTTTGCGCGATTTTTTTGATGAAATAGCGGTCATGCGATACTGCTAAAATCGCGCCGTCGTAGTTGAGGAATGCTTTTTCGATTATTTCGCGCGCGTCAATGTCAAGGTGGTTTGTCGGCTCGTCAAGCAGGAGCAGGTTGGGTTTTCCTATCAGGATTTTGAGCATGTTGAGGCGTGATTTTTCGCCAAAGGACAGTTTTGAAATCGGTTTGTATACCTCTTCGTCATCGATAAAACCCACCAGGGATAAGTGTTGGCGTGTTTTAGCCAAGTCCCTTAGCATGGAATATATTTCATCATACAAAGTGGCGTGAGTTGAAAGGTCCTTTAGTTCCTGGTCTGCATACCCGATTTTTGCCTGTTTGTCCAGAATGACTTTTCCTGAAAGTGGTTCAAGCCTGCCTTCAATTGTTTTGAAAAGAGTGCTCTTTCCAACCCCGTTCTCCCCAATCAAAACGATTCTCTGCCCTTCTCCAACGTAGAGGTTGATATCTGAAATAAGGGGCTTTTTGTATCCCACGGTGAGGTCTGAAAGCTCGAGAACCACTGTGGAGGCAAGTGGGGAGGCTTCAAAATGTGTCCTGAAACTTGATTTGTCCATGTCGGGTTTTTCAACAACTTCCCTTTGTTCAAGCATTTTTTGGCGATACTTTCCCTGCTTTACTTTTTGGGGGCTTTTGCCAAGGCGCGCAATCTTGTCCTTTTGAAGGGCAATGTACTTGTTCTCGTGTTCATAGGCTGTTTTTTGGGCTTCGAATAAAGCTTCACGGGCTTTCACGTACCCCGAGTAATTGGAGTTGTATTTGAATAATTTTCCTTTTTCCATTTTCAGGATAGTGTCGCACACATTGTCCAAAATGTACCTGTCATGTGAGACCATGAGCACTGTTCCCTTGAATTCACGCAAATATTTTTCAAGAATGTCAAGGCGCTTGAAATCAAGGTGATTTGTTGGCTCGTCTAGGAGCAAAAAGTCTGCGTCAGATGAAAGTATTTGTGCAAGTGCGATGATTGCGCGCTGTCCGGTGGAAAGCGAGCCAATTGTTTGTCCAAGCCATGAGTCCTGGATTTCAAGTGTTTTCAAAACCTGTTTGATTTTGTTTGAAGGCCGCGGTGACTGGTGTTCCCTGATTTTTGTCTGCAGTTCCACGTACCTTTCCGTCAGCTTGCTTAAATGGGCGCTGTTGTTTTGGCTGGTTGAAGGGGACAAGAGTTGTTTTTCAATTTCCTGCAATTCCTTTTCAAACGTTTCCTGGTGGTGTATCGCAACGGCTTCTCCAAGGAGCACCCGGACCAATTTATGCTTGTCTAAGTCAATGTCCTGGGAAAAATGAGCCGCCTTGCCATTAAATTCAATATCGCCGGTGTAATCCACCTGCTTAAGAATTGCCTTTAGCAGGGTTGTCTTTCCAACCCCATTGCGCCCAATGAGCCCCACTTTTGAGCCATCAGCAATCCCCACGCTCTGGTCCAGCAAAATTTCCCTCTTGCCAATGGAAACCGACAAACCCTTGATTATAAGCGGCATATAAAAAAATATTTACCCGAATCCTTTAAAACCCAAGTAAGCATGACTACAAGCAAAAACCAGTAAGCAATGGCCCACAAGAACAAAACAGAGTTACAATTTTTACTAAACGCCATATTTTAAACGCTGTAGACATGGATAAAGTATATTATTCTCTTTTCAAATTTTTTGATTACCTTGCTGAAGAAAAGAAAAAACGAAAAAGTGCTTGAATGGCTAAAAAACATATAGCAAAAAGCATATGTATTTGAACATTTGAATTGCTTTTTGCATATAACAAACCGCA
>JAUSEO010000026.1 GCA_030651515.1 archaeon
AGTTTAGGGGAAGGTTTGGAAGAAAAGACATCAGGAGAAAAAGCAAGGCCAAGTGGGCAAAGTGGCGCCACCCTCAGGGAATAGACATCAGCCTCAAGAAAGAGGATGGGGCTCTTCCAAAGACTGGTTACAGGACCCCAAAAGAAATAAGGTTTTTGCACCCAAGCGGTTTTGAGGAAGCCTATGTAAGGAACACAAGTGAGCTTGCCGGTATAAAAAAAGGCGCAGTTGTAAGGATTTCGGGGACCGTGGGTAAAAAAAACAGGAAAACAATCGTGGTAGCGGCAAAAGAGCTAGGCATAAGGGTTTTGAACAGGGGATTTCAATGAATGCTTTGAAGGCAAGAAAAGTGGCTGCACGCCTCTTGAAGCGCGGTGAAAGCAAAGTGTGGATTGACCCAACAGCATCAGCAAGGGTCAAGGAAGCGATTACAAAAGAGGATGTCCGCGCGATGATAGCTGACGGAATCATCAAAAAAAGAAAAGACGATGAAAAAACAAACCCAATCCGCGCAGGCAGGAAAAAAAGGGGAAAAACAGGCCCCGGGAAAAAAAGGGGAACCGCCAAAGCCAGGAGCCAGGAAAGAAAAAAATGGATAAAGGGCGTCCGGGCGCAGAGGAAAAAACTCGTTGAGCTGCGCGAAAAAAAAGTGAATTTCAAGGTCCCGTACAGGAAAGTATACCGAATGGTAAAGGGTGGTTTTTTCAAGGGGAAAAAATATGTTGAAAGTTTCGTTGCAGGTGAGAAAAAATGACGTCGACTTTTCTGACAAAGTTCCGCAGAAGAATTGAGCAGAAAACAAATTACAAAAAAAGGCTTGCATTGCTCAAGTCCAAGACGGACCGCGTTGTAATCAGGCGCACAAACAACCAGGTAATAGTGCAGCTTGTCAAGTTTGAGTCAGGCGGGGACAGGACATTGTGCAGTGCAGTTTCAAGTGAACTCAGAAAAATGGGCTGGAAGTCAAGCACCAAAAACATGCCGGCATGCTACCTCACAGGGTTTTTGTGCGGGGCAAAAGCAAAAAAGGCAGGTGCCTCCACTGCAATACTTGACATGGGCATGCATACGCCTGTACACGGTGGGAGAATTTTTGCAGCCCTGAAGGGATTCGTTGACGCCGGGATAAAAGTGCCCCTGGAGCAGGAAGTACTGCCAAAAGAAGACAGGATTTCCGGAAAGCACCTGCAAAAACCGCTTGCAGAGTTTGAAAAAGTTTTGAATGAGATAAAGTCAAAAGCAGGTGAACAATAATGGTGGACAAGATAGCAGGAGTTCTTGAAGGCCTTGAGGGAAAAGAAGACAAAAAGGCTATAGAAGAGGTTATTTCAAAAAAAGAAAAAAAACTCGATGACTGGGTCCCGAAAACACAGAGCGGCAGGCTTGTAAGAAACGGGGAAATTGGCTCGCTTGACGATTACTTTGCAAAAGGGCTCAAGGTCTTTGAACCGGAAGTGGTTGACTTTCTTTCCCGCGACATGGAGGAAAAAATGATTGAATTCAAGAAAACCGCGCGCGTCACAAGAAGCGGGCGTGTTTTTTCTTTCAGGGCAGCAGTGCTTGTCGGGGACAAAAGCCAGTATGTCGGGCTTGGAGTGGGAAAAGACAAGGAACGGTTTCCTGCACTGAGGAAGGCAACGAAAAATGCAAAGCTTTCACTTGTGAAAATCCGGAGGGGTTGTGGCAGCTGGGAATGCAGGTGCAGCGAAACACACTCTGTCCCTTTCAGGGTTGAAGGAAAAAGTTCAAGCGTCAGAGTAGTCTTGATTCCAGCGCCAAAAGGAACAGGGCTTGTAGTGGGAAACAACATCAAGGATGTTTTGGTGTTTGCAGGGGTGCGCGATGTCTGGAGCAAGACTTACGGGAACACTGCAAGCAAGCTTGACTTTGTGAAAGCCACAATAAGGGCACTCACAAGCAGTGGAAAAGTAAAGCTTTCAAAAGACATTGAGGCAAAAATGGGGGGAGCGAAGTAAAAATGCTGGCAGTCATAAGAATCAGGGGAACAGTGAACGTTTCCCCAAAAATAAGGAAAACGCTTGAAGTACTCCGGCTGTACAAGCCGCACCACGCAGTGCTCGTGGATGAAAAGACAACTTCCCGCAAAATGGTTGTGCTTGCAAAAGACTACGTGGCATTCGGTGAAATAAAGCCTGAAACGCTTTCAGAACTCCTTGCAAAAAGAGGCCGTGTGGCAGGAAACAAAAAAATTTCGGTGGAAAAACTCAAAGAAATAGGGGCAAAGGATTTCTCTGACCTTGCAGGAATCCTAATGGATGGCAGGAAAAAACTTTCAGAAATTGGGATAAAAGAAGTTTTCCGCCTCAATTCACCAAAAAAAGGTTTTAGGAGAGCAGGGATAAAACAGGCTTTCCGCGCGGGCGGGAACCTCGGGTACATGGGCGGGGAAATCAACGTGCTTTTGGGAAAAATGATGTGATGCGTTATGATTGACAGGAAAAGAAAAAGGAAAAACAAACTGCGCGGAAAAAGGACTTTTGGAAGCGGTGACACAAAGAACCGCAGGGGCGCGGGTTCAAGGGGCGGGAAAGGAAAAGCCGGTTCAAAAAAACACAAGTTCAGCATTTACTATGTTTTTGCCGGAAAAATACTGCGAAGGCTAAAGGCAAAGCCAAAAGGCAAAATAGTGAACGTTGAATACCTCAACCAGAAACTTGAACAATTGGCAAAAGAGAAAAAAATCGGGCAGGAAAACGGCTTGTTTGTTGTTGACGCAAAAAAACTCGGTTTTTACAAAATTCTTGGAAGGGGAATAATTACGAGAAAAATGCTTGTAAGAAACGCGCTTGTCAGCCGCAAGGCAAAAGAAAAAATTGAGGCAGCGGGCGGAAAAATAGAGCAACTTTCCGGCATTGAAGAAGCAGAAGATACAAACAGGGAAGAGGAAAACTGAAAATGCCTAGCATACTTGCAGTACTTGACCCGGTTTACAGGCTTTTGCCGGAAGTGAAAAAACCCGAAGTACAGGGCAGCCTCAACAAGAGAATCACCTGGACGCTTGCAGCACTGGTTTTGTTTTTCATAATGGGAAACATCAGCGTGATTGGAATAGAGGCAAGCACTGCTGGGCAGCTTGCACAGCTCCAGACAATACTTGCAAGCCAGATTGGAACCATAATAACAGTTGGAATCGGGCCTATTGTCCTTGCGTCCATAATCCTTCAGCTGCTTGTCGGCGGCGGGTTAATACAGGTTGACCTGACTGACACGGCAGAAAAAGCGCGGTTTACGTCCATGCAAAAACTGCTTGCAATCATTCTGTGCTTTGTTGAAGCAGGTGCTTACGTTTTCGGCGGGCTTCTCAGGCCGGCAGAGGGAATGTTTTTGTTTGTAATACTCCAGGTTGCAATTGGCTCGCTTATACTGATGTTTCTTGATGAAGTGGTTTCAAAGCACGGGATTGGTTCAGGAATCAGCCTCTTCATTGCAGGCGGGGTAGCCGGAGACGTTATCTGGAGGATATTCAACCCGCTTAACAGCCTGCGCGAACTCACTTTTTTTGGAAACGGGACAAATACTGGGGCAGGGCTAATCTGGCAGTTTTTTGCAGGCATACAATTTGACGGAGTGTTCTTGTCATTTGTCACCAACCTTTTGCCGATTGTTTTCACGCTGGTGGTTTTCTTTGCCGTCGTGTTTGCAGAGGGAATGCACATAAACATCCCCATTGCAGTGGGAAGGGCGGGGCACAAGGCACGCTTTCCGGTAAAGTTTTTGTACGTTTCAAACATCCCTGTCATACTCGCAGCGGCATTGTTTGCAAACATTCAGCTCTGGTCAACCCTTTTGAGTGGCAGGCTTTCAACCGTGCCTGTGGTTGGGATTTTTCTTGAAAACGGGCTGAAGTTTTTGGCAACAATAGTGATTGCCCCGTTTCGCCTTGTTGAAAATTTTATCATCCAGGCTTCAAGCGAGGGGCTGGGTGTTTTCCAGACAATGGTAATGCAATTAGTACAGAGCATTACCACTTTGCAGCTTGTAGGGCTTGGGGGGCAGGTACTGCATGGCATTCTGTACATTTTTCTTTTGACCGTTTTGTGCGTTATTTTTGGAAAATTCTGGGTTGAAATGGCTGGCCAGGGGCCACAGGCTATTTCAAACCAGCTTGAAAAAAGCGGCATGTTCATCCCAGGGTTTCGAAGGGACCCAAGGGTCGTGAAGTCAATCCTTGAAAGGTACATCCCACCAATCAGCATCCTTGGCTCAATGTTTGTCGGGCTCTTGGCAGGGTTTGCGGACCTTACCGGTGCACTTGGAAGCGGGACAGGGATACTCCTGACAGTTGGAATTGTTTACAGGCTTTATGAGGAGCTTGCAAAGCAGCAGTTAATCGAAATGCACCCTGTATTGGGGCAGTTCTTTGGTTGAGAAGTATGACTAACAAAAATAGGAGTGTATTACTGCCCCGTTGAAAACGGGGCATATACGCGCCGTGAACCCGCGCAAGGGTTCTGGGGCAGTTTTTTGGTTGAGAAGGGTGAAAAAAGGTGGAAACTAACACAATGCAAAAAGCCGGAAAAAACAAAAATAAGAGGTTTTTTATTGCATTCGCTGGCAAAATATTTCACATTAGCCCGGTTTTCCCCAAATTAAAAAAGGCGGTTTTTCTTGGTTTTTTTTAACCCACAAATAGAGATTTCTGTCTTGGCAGCATTGCTTGCGGTAGTGAGCCAGTTTGTGCAGACAAAGTTTGGCAACCGCAAAGAAATGCTCAGGCACCAGGATGACATGAAGAAAAAACAGGACAAAATGAAAAAACTCGCCCAAAGCAGCAACCCCGGGGCGAAAAAAGAAATAGAAGAACTTGAAAAGGAAATGCTTGAATCCCTGAACGTGGTAATGAAAATGTCTACAAGAACAATGATTTATTCAATGGTGATTTTTTTGCCGGCGTTTTTTTTGCTTGGAGTATTTTACTCTGAAGCAGTAATCAGCCTGCCGGTTCCGATTCCATGGTTTGCACAAGACCTGTCGCTTGTGAATCCGTTTACATGGTTCTCTTTTTACACACAGACCAATTGGACCGGGTGGTATGTCCTGAACTCGCTTGTGTTTAGCCTTTTGATACTTGCTCCTTTGACAAAGTTTTTGGAAAAAAGAAAAGAGGGTGTGAAAGTTGCCGCGGCCAGCTGACAGGTGGAGAAAGAGGACTTTTGTGCGCACTCCAAGCGGGAAAACCCAGATGCGCTTTAAGGACAAAAAATCAAGTGAACACACATGCGGGCTGTGCGAAAACGAACTGCACGGAGTCCCAAATGGAAAGAAAAACTCTGAAGTCCTTGCAATGGCAAAAACACAGAAAAGGCCGACACGGGTTTTTGGCGGGGTCTTGTGCAGTGGATGCACTACAAGAATAATAGAGGAAGCCTCAATGGTAAAAACAAAACAGAAAGAGCTTTCAGCGGTTTCTTTTTCGGAAAAAAAGTTTGTTGAAATGGCTCTTGGAAAAATCGGTGAATGAAAATGAAAAGCGCGCTTGACATCGGGAACGTCTGCATAAAGACAAAGGGACGCAAAACAGGGCAGAAAGTTGTTGTCGTGGGTTTTGAAAAAGGCTTTGCGCTCGTGCAGGGGGCTTTTGGAAAACAAAAAAAATGCAACGTGAGGCACTTGTTTCCAACGGGGAAAATGATTCACGTTACAAAGGATGAATCGGAGCAGAAAATCGCGCAGAAACTCAGAGAGGTTGAATTTTGATGGCTGAAGAAAAAGAAAGCAGCAGATACATTGTCAGGATTGCAGGCAAGGACCTTAACGGGAAATTCGCCATTCCACGCGCACTCACTGGAATAAAGGGGATTGGCCAGAGAATGGCAATGAACATTGCAATTGCATTTGAAAAGCAGAGCGGAGTGAATTATGAACTCCCGATTGGAAAATTGCCGGAAGAACTTGACAAGAAACTTGAGGAAATTGTTCTTGCACCGCAAAAATTCGGGATTCCATCATGGGCTTTTAACCGCAAAAACGACCCGGAAAGCGGTGAAAATATACACTTTGTCCAAAATGAACTGGATTTTTCACTCCGGCAGGACTTGCAGCGCATGAGCGAAATCAAGTCCTACAAGGGACTGCGCCACACAATTGGCCTGCCTGTAAGGGGGCAAAAAACCAAGAGCACCCACAGGGGCAAAGGGCCTGTTGTAGGGGTAACAAAGAAGGACATTATAAAGGCACAGGCACCAGCAAAGGCTGGGGCAGTGCCGGAAAAAAAGGAAGAAAAGAAAAAGTGATTAATGAATGGGCGACATAAAAAAACCAAGAAAACAGTACAGTGTCCCAAGAAAAAGGTGGGACAAGGTGCGCATTGAAAAGGAAAAGAAAACCGTTGAAGCCTACGGCCTGAAGAACAAGAGGGAGTTGCGCCGCTTTGAAACTTTTTTGCGCAACAAGAGAAAAAATGCAAGGCACCTCCTTGCACTAACAGAGGCAAAGAGGGCAAAGTCTGAAAAAGAGCTTTTTGAAAGCATTGCAAGAATCGGGCTTCTCCCAAGGACTGCTTCAATTGATGATGTTTTGAGCCTGCAGGTGGAAGAAATCCTGGAAAAAAGGCTTGCAACAATTGTGTGGAGAAAAAACCTTGCAAAGACAATAAAGCAGGCGCGCCAATTTATAGTGCACGGGCACATTGCAATAGGCGGGAGAAAAATCACTACACCAAACTATATCGTGAAGGCAACTGAAGTTGACAAGATTGGCTACTACAAGAGGCCAATGCAGCTTGAACCATTCAAAGAGGATTCGCGCGAGCAGATGAAAATGGAATTTGAACAGGCAAAAGGCGAAGCACTGGGCGAAACAACTGTTGAAGAAACCATGGAAGAAACTGTTGAACCATCTTCAGTGGAACACTCGGTGAAAGGTGAGGCTCAATGACTGCAAACAGGGGCCTTGTGCACATTTATGCTTCAAGAAACAATACGATAATCCTTCTCACTGACGAGACCGGCGCTGAAACAATTGCAAAATGCAGCGGTGGAATGGTAGTGAAGTCACAGCACAAAGAGGGAAGCCCTTATGCTGCAATGAAGGTTGCAGAAATCGTTGCAGAAAAAGCAAGGGAAAAAGGCATTAATGAAATCAGGGTAAGAGTCAGGGGCCAGGGCGGCATACGGCCAAAAAACCCGGGCCAGGGCGCAGAAGCCGCAATTTTGAGCCTGACAAGAAACGGCATGAGGATTAGTTCGATTGAAAATGTCACTCCTTTGCCCCACAATGGGACAAGACGGAAAAAAAGGCACCGGAGCAAGAAAAAATAAACGCGGGGTTTGGTTTATGGAAGTGAAAAAAATATTTGAAAAAGACAACCTGACCAGGATACTGGTCAGCGGGACAAGCACGGCTTTTGTGAACAGCATCAGAAGAGCCGCAATGAGCAGCGTGCCCGTAATGGCAATAGAAAATATCCTCATTTACGAGAATTCTTCAGTAATGATTGACGAACAGCTCTGCCACAGGCTCTCACTCCTGCCGATAAAGACAGATATTAAGGCTTACAAGAAAGGCGAGAAAGTCAAAATGGTTCTTGAAAAAGAGGGGCCGTGCACTGTGTACAGCAAGGACATCCAGAGCACGGAACCATCAATTGAAGTCATTGACAAAAAGGTCCCGATTGTAAAGCTTGCAAAAAACCAGACACTCAAACTGGATCTTGAAGCAGTTATGGGCATTGGCAAAGAGCATGCAAAATGGCAGCCGGCGCTTGTGGCATTCAACGAGGTCCCGGACATTTCAGTCAAGTTTGCAGACCCAAAGGAACAAAAAGCTTTTTTGGCGACGGTTCCAGAAGGAGTGTTCCAGGAAAAAGGCGGAAAACTCGTGCTTACCGACCCCGTGGCAACAGACATTGATGTGGCGGCAAAAGCAGTTGAAACCGCTCCAGGGCCACAGGAATTTGAAGCAAAAGAAGGTTCTTTTGTTTTGTCAGTTGAAAACTTTGGCCAGCTTGAGACAAGCGAGCTGCTCTCTGAAGCAGCAAACGTTTTGTCAGAGAAAGCAAAACAGTTAAAGGAGGAACTCAAAAAAATATAGTTATGCAGGGGTACCGAAGTGGCCAAACGGGCAGGACTTAAGGAACGAGCCTTTGCGTGAGCTCGCGACGCTTATGTGTCCGGCCTGGTGGCCGGACGGTAATAATGTTGCAGTCAACGCGAAAAAGTTTGAGTGATCCTGTGGCTTAGTGCCTTCGCAGGTTCGAACCCTGCCCCCTGCATGAACCCTTGCGCTTAACAAACTGGCAAAAGAAACATTGTATTATTGTTCACTTGCCCATTTGTTATTTGTTGGTTCACGGCGCGTATATGCCCTTTCTGCAAAATGGCAGTAATACAAGATGATGGAAAAATTGGTGTTGTTTATGGAAAACAAAAAAATTTTGAAAAAAAGCATTGCACTTGACAAGCATGCAAAAAAAACAGGGCATGCCATCTGGAAAGACCTGGCGGAAAAAACCAAAAAGTACAAAAACCACTCCTGTGTCGTGAACCTGTCAAAGCTTGAGCATCTTGCAAAAAAATCCGGCAAAAAAAATTTTTTCGTGCTTGGAAAAGTCCTTGGAAGCGGGGAAATTGTTTCAGGATTGAACGTGGCTGCAATTGAGTTTTCAAAAAGCGCAGTTGAAAAAATCGTGCACGCAAAAGGCAGTGCCCTGAGCGTTGAGGCATTTGTCCAGAAAAACCCGCAGAAATCAGAAGTGGTGATAGTGAAATGATGATTATTGATGGTTCAAACCACATCTTTGGAAGGCTTGCATCAGTTGTTGCAAAAAAAGTCCTCAAAGGCGAGGACGTTTTCGTTGTGAATGCCGAAAAAGTTGTCATCACAGGTAAAAAAGAAGCCGTGATAAAGAAATTCAGGCGCAGGCTTGGGTTTGTTACAAAGGGAAACCAGGCACTTTCCCCAAAGTTTCCAAAGCACCCTGACAAATTGCTTAAGAGAAGCGTGCGCGGAATGCTTCCATACCCGGAGTTGAGGGGAAGAATGGCGATTAAAAAATTCAAGGCATTTATTGGTGTTCCAAAAGAGTTTGAGGGAAAAAAACTTGAACAAATTCAAAGTGCCCTCAGCAAGCCGGAGCACCGGACAGTCACAGTTGGCGAGATAAGCAAGACACTTGGGGCAAAGTGGTGAATAAAATGGCTGAGAAATCAAAAAGGAAAAGAAAAGGCATTACTGCAAAAGCCAAGAAAAAAATGGCTGTTGCGCGCGCAGTTATCCGCCCAGGAAAAGGAATTGTGAGGATAAACAAGGTGAACCTCAAGGCAATTCAGCCGGAAGAGATACAGGAGTTCATTTCCGAGCCCCTTGAAATTGCAAAGGACATTGCAAAAGAAGTCAACATTGACGTGACTGCAAAAGGCGGGGGAATGATGGGCCAGGCAGTTGCTTCAAGAACAGCAATTGCAAAGTCCCTTCTTGAATTCAAGTCAAACGAGAAACTGAGGGCTGCATTTTTGGCTTACGACAGGATGCTTTTGGTTGACGACCCAAGGCGGGTTGAAACAAAGAAGCCTCTTGGAACAAAAGCAAGGAAAAAGAAACAAAAAAGCAAAAGGTGATTGTCTGTATGATGGTACCAGTAAGATGTTTTACCTGCGGAAAAATGATTGGGGAAAAATACGAAGAGTACGTGAAACGGGTTACAGAGAAAAACGAGGAACCCGCACAGGCAATGACGGACCTTGGAATCACGAGGTACTGCTGCAGGAGAACTCTTTTCACGCACGTTGACCTGATTGATGAAGTCATACAGTACCCGGTCTAAAAGAGGATGAAAAAAAATGGAAAAAACCACGGACGAACAGGCGCAACAGCCACAGCAAACGCTCCTTGTCGATTCTGAAAAATACTTAAAGAGCGGCGTGCACATCGGAACGCGCTTCAAGTCAAGCGACATGAAAAAATATATTTACAAAATGAGAAAAGACAGCCTAAACGTCATGGACATCCAGACAATTGACCAGAGGATAAAGTTTGCAGCCAAGTTTTTGGCGCGCTTTCCGGCGCAAAAAATAGCGGTTGTTGCACGCAGGCTTTATGCAAGGACTCCTGCACAGGAGTTTGCAAAGGCAATCGGGGCAAAAGAAATCACGGGGCGATTTGTTCCGGGAACATTCACGAATTATTCCTGTTCAAGGTTTTTTGAGCCACAAGTAGTCGTGATTGTTGAACCGGAGCTTGACAAGCAGGCGATTTCTGAGGCAAGCAAAATAAACGCGCCAGTTGTTGCACTTGCTTCGACAAACAATTCCCTGCAGAACATTGACATTGCAGTGCCGTCCAACAACAAGGGGCGCAAAAGCCTTGCCCTTGTGATGTGGCTTTTAGGCCGCGAGTACTTAAAGGAAACAAAAGCGATTGAAAACGACTCAGAGTACACAAAAAAAGTGGAAGACTTTGAGTACCAGATGAAGGACACGGACAGGGAAGAGGAAACCGAGGAACGCCCCCGGCGGCGCTTTCAGGACCGGGAAAGAAGGGAAAGACGTCCAAGGTA
Source organism: archaeon (assembly GCA_030651515.1). Classification (GTDB taxonomy): domain Archaea; phylum Iainarchaeota; class Iainarchaeia; order Iainarchaeales; family GW2011-AR10; genus JACQJF01. The sequence goes on from JAUSEO010000026.1 coordinate 10,517, forward strand.
CTAATTCAGCCAAACTGTTGAACAAAAATCAACCAATTGGTTGAGATGAGTTCAACCATAGATATATAAATCACCTAAATGCTAAAGATGATAGTAACGGAGATTTCAATGAAAAAAATAATTCCAAAACTTTTACTCGCATTTTTGTTTTTAGCAGTTACACCAACGGTTTTTGGAGCCAGTGACTGCAATCAACACGAGGAAGGGACACACAACTGGGTACCTTATTGGGGAGGGTTACAGTTTCTAGAGAGATACGATGATTATATTATAACCTACCAAAATTTTGCTTGGAACCAAAGGAATTTCAATAATATGAAAAATAGATATATAGATGGGAATGTAGACTACATGTACGAAATTAGAAGGCCGGGAGATGCTAATAATAGCCCCCAAAAAGATTATTGGGATTATTGGAAGAGAACCAGGCCAGATTACTGTGAAGGCGTTTATTTTACCAATCTCCCAAACCCCATTGAAGATAATTGGAGTGAGGAAGCAGATTGGTGGATGACTGAGTGTGATAACCTTTTTCCTTTCACACATGACCCGGATGATGAGGAATTTGAGATTAAAAGCCTAGATGAGCACAACGAACTAGAACCTTACAAAGAATATTATGTAACTACAAAATTTTGGCGGGATCCCGAAGACAGAGGAAAAAGAATGGAAATAAGATCTGAATCAGAGTATTGCGGAATTTTTAGTTTTCCCTTCTGTACGGATACAATTGGTTTTCACTGGTGCACAATGACCATAGACCAAATAAGAGCGTGAAGTGAAACAATGAATCTAAAACTTTTAGTAACCGGCATGATTTTTTTAATAGTAGTAATATCCATTGCCGTGGGAATCAGCACAAAAAATAATATACAACCCAATACTAGTGGCGCCAAATTAAATGGCTACCCAGCAGAAAATTGGGAAAAAATAGAAATTTTCAGAGCGCCGAGCGGCGAGATATTCATTTCAAGTTTTCCTCTTATTTCAAATGAAAACGAAATTCAGGCATTCAAACAAAAGTCAATAGAGAGACTAAATGGCCTACAAGAAGGGGTTGTTTACCACAATGTTGTCGTAACATTTTCAAAAGAACTGAATGAAGAAGAAGTAAATGAACTCTCTGAAATTATCAACATTCTGAGATTAAAATACATAGCTGACCCAGAAGGAACAGGAACAATTGGTTTTCCACTAGAGGAAGAAGAAAGAGAATATCTGGCCAATCTGGAACAGGCAATCAAAACTAAAATGTCTGACTGTTCTAATTTAGATAAAAAGCTTTCACCATTAGAAACAAGTGAAAGAGAAATCAAGAAAAAGGAACTGCTAGAACAGTGTGATGCATACAAAGACTTCAAACTCGTTAAGGGGTTTGTTGCGGCAGATGTAGTAGATTCAAAAGAAAATCTTCTTGAACTAGCAAACCATCAAAACGTGTTATTTGTTGATGTAGGCCCAATCGAACTATTAGAAAGGTACCCAAATGCATTCATTAAACCAATAAAAGATGGGTGGTATGAATATTCAAAAATAGTAAATAATGAAATTTCTTAAAGAAAAGACTGATTTTTTATTAACAAACTAACAAAAGGTTATTGATGCCTCAAAAATATGTTGATTCAAGCAAATTTATACAACAAATTGTCTTTTTTTTAAAGCCCGACAAGTGGAAATTAGCACTATTTTCATTGGCAATTTTGCTCGGGATAATTACAAGTATGATAAGGCATGAAAACGTATTAGCCTCCTCCATGATTTTTTTTCTGCCGATTTTTATTTTTATATTCATATCGCCGGTCTCAGCTATCATTGGAGTGATTGACCCCAAACTCAAAATCTTTGGAAATTTTTACGGGCTTATTGAAGCTAATATCATTTTTTCCATCGCCTTGTTGTTTATTTATTTCTATATTCTGGCTTGTTTTATTGTTTTTTCGTTTAAGTATTTAAGAAAAAAGTTTGATATAAAATTAATTGCCATTTTATTGTTTCTTTTTTTTGTCTTGTCAATTTCATTTCTTGGATGGTTAGACTTGATTATCAGCCCAACTTTGGAAACAACAGTACTTTTAATAAAAAAAGTCGGAGTTTCTTTATTTTCTTCCTACATTTTTACCCTTATAGTTTTAAGTGGCCTAATTTTGCTGAAAAAATTTTTAACAATGCCATTAATTAAAAAACTAGCAATAGTTTTATCAATTATTTTGGTTTATTTAGCAATTTTCTACCCTGCTTTCCAAGGAAACATTATTCCAAAAACATTGGACATAGAAGAACGCAACCTTGCACTTTACGCCATAGAAGAGACAGAAAGCCAGCTTGACATACAAGGCGACGGGATACTACAGTATGAAGTTGTTAGCTTCAAAAGACCGGTAGAACACATCGTAGTACACAACAATTTTCCAGGGAGTAACAATGTATGGCAGGAGACATGCGATGTGGAAATAAAAATGAAAACCAGGACATTTTTTGGACAGCCGTTCTATGAAATAATAGTTTACCTCAATTCCACAGAAAACTTCAATTACAATTACTGTGACTTGGAAATACCAAACGAGTGCGACTTTGACCCAAACTGCAAACCCTGATTACAAACCGCGAAATACATGAACCTTGAAAAGTTCCATTGGCTCGACAAGTGGCTCTTTTAAGCTTCTTTGTCGGCGGTTTTATTGAGTGGTTCAAAGTAAAAAACAAGCCAACTTATACATAAAACGACTCTCAATTCCTTTTATAACCGTAAAAGGTAACTTTATATATTGTAAAAGCCATAAATCTAGTAGGCTTTTATGTATAGCAAACCCCAAAATAACGTAAAATATGGGCATTTGCTATTAGGTTTTAAGTTTAACATATATAGGCAAATAGGCAATTTGTTTGGGCAGTGGTATTTTTTGTCTCTTGAGGAACTGAACGCGTTTTTGGCAGAGTTTGGCTTGACGGAGTATGAAACGCGCGTGCTTTCCACGCTTTTCGGGTTTGGCGAAACACATGCACCTGAAATAAGCCGGCACGCACAGGTCCCAAAAACAAGGGTTTACGACGTTTTGGAAAGGCTCACAAAAAAAGGCCTTTTGATAGAGGTTTCAGGACGCCCAAAAAAATACAAGGCGCTTGAACCGTCAAAGGCACTTGACATGCTGCTTGAGGAATCCAAGGCACGGCTTAAAAACCTTGAAGAAAGAGCCATGCTGATTAAAGCAGGGCTTGATTTCCCGGCTGAAAAAAAAGGCGCTGAACGCGTTTTGAAAGTCAGGGAAAAAAACGATTTTTACAAGATTTTGGTCCAGGAAATTGATTCTGCAAAAAAAAGCGTGACCGGTTTCAGTTCAGGGGTTGTATCAAATCCGCTTTTGGCTGACGCAGTGAAAAAAGCTGGTGCGCGAAACGTTGAAGTAAAAATAATTTCTGCCATAAACAAAATTGCAGACAAGGCAGGGCTTGAAGAAGGCGGCGTGGAAATCCGCATGGCTGACCACAACCTCGACGCTTTTGTCGTTGATGGAAAAAAAGTTGTTTTGTCATTATCCGATTTGTCAGCGGAAAAAACAGGGTACCATTTCACCATCTGGCCCGAAAACGAGCACCTCGCACAAGCCCTTGGCCACTATTTCAACAAAGTCTGGGAAAAAGCCAGGACAGCCTGATTTTTGGAGTTGTGCTTTTTTTTGGACGCGGAAACAGACTCTTACCGCTACGCGATAAAAAACGCGTACCTGCATGAAGGAAAAGCCGACCTCTCAGCAGTGGTCGGGAAAATCAAGGCGTTGGACAAAAACGCTGACCTGAAAAAATTAATGCCCGTGATTTCAGAAGCGGTGAAGAAAGTCAACGCAATGGGCTTTGCGGAAATTGAAAACGAATACAGGCGGTTTGAAGGCGGTTATGAATTAAAGCAGCCGGGGAAAAAAGAAGGCCTGCCTGATGTCGGGCTTGAAAACATTGTCACGCGTTTTGCGCCAAACCCAAACGGCCCGTTTCACTTGGGCAATGCGCGCGCGGCAATACTCAGTGACGAGTATGCAAAAAACGGCGGCAAGTTTCTCCTGCGCTTTGACGACACTGACCCAAAAGTAAAAAAGCCGATAAAGAATGCAAAAGAAGTTTTCATGCAGGACCTTGAATGGCTGAATTGCAGTGTTGCACAGGTTTTTTTTGCCTCCGACAGGCTTGAAATGTATTACTCGTTCATGGAGAAAGCAATCAAGCTTGGCGGGGCATACGTTTGCACCTGTGAAACGGAAAAATGGAAAAAACTCACTGTCAAAAAAAAGGCCTGCCCCTGTAGGGACCGCTCACCACAGGAGCATATTAAGTTGTTTGAGGAAATGGTTTCACACAAGCTAAAAGAAGGCTCGGCAGTGCTGCGCATAAAGACTGACATTGCCCACCCTGACCCGAGTGTGCGCGACTGGTGGGCTGCAAAAATCGTGGACAGGCCCGAACACCCAAACCCGAATGCAAAAAACAGGCACGTGTGGCCGTCATATAACTTTGCCTCGGCAATCGATGACCACGAGCTTGGAACCACGCTCATCATCCGGGGCCAGGAGCATGAACAGAACAAAACCAAGCAGGAATTTTTATACACTTACTTTGGCTGGGTTTACCCAAAGGCATTCCACTTTGGCAGGGTAAAGCTTGAGGATATGGTTCTGAGTACCTCAAAAATAAAGGCAGGAATAGAGGCAGGCATTTACACGGGTTGGGATGACATTAACCTTGGCACAATCAGGGCCCTAAGGCGCAGGGGATTCCAACCGAAAACACTGCGGGACATAATCCTTGAAATCGGGGTAAAGCCATCAGACACGACGATTGAGTTTGCAAAGCTTGCAGACCTGAACCGCAAAAACCTTGTTGGAAAGTTTTCAAGCATCGAGTTCATCGAAGACCCTGCCGCGCTGGAAGTTGGTTTTTGCCCAAAAATCACGCTCGAGGATGGGACAATGCTTTCTGAGGGGACACAAAGGTTTGTTGTGCCGAAAAAAGAAATCGAGAAAGCAAAAACCGGTTCAATTATCAGGCTCAAGCACGCGTACAACGTGAAGATAAACGAGAAAAACGAGTTTGGCGCGGTTGCAGAGTTTGTCGGCACGCAAAAAATCGACGTGCCAATCGTTGCCTGGCTTTTGGAAACACGCGACCTTGAAGTTGTCATGCCGAAAAAACAGAAATCCTTTGGAGCCATAGATGCTGGGCTTAACCTGAAAGAAGGCGAGATTGTTTACCTTGAACGGTTCGGCTACGCACGCATTGACGAGGTTGGAGAGAAAAGGGTTATTGCGTGGTTTGCACACAAGTAATATAAATTTAAAATCGCCAATAGTTATTCGTGTCCTTGGAAGAAAACAGCCTTGTCAAGACAATCCTACTTCTTGGCGCAATTTTATTCGGAGTCATCTTGATCATAGGCGCCATAATGCTGCTTGTCTTCCAAAAACCCGCAACTCCAACTACGTTCTGCGGGGACGGAAAAATCAACGACGAGGAACACTGCGAAGGCTCTTCCTTGCAGGGCTTCACCTGCATGGATTTCGGGTTAAGCGGCGGCACTCTTTCCTGTGGCAGCGGCACCTGCAAGTTTGACCTCTCAAAGTGCGAGCGCGAAAACATCCTGGACCCTGATGACAACCAGCCACAGCCTACGGAGGGATTGTGCATTTCTTTTGACGGCCTGACAGGCAAAACAGGCGCAGAGGCCGCACCACGCATGGCAACGTCGTGGGACTGGAGTGGCGCAAACAATTGCTTTATCGGGCTTGAAACCCAGGAGAAAGAACTTGGCGGGGTTAGTTATTGCGACTCGGCGCAGTTTGTCATACGCGTGTTTGAGGAACTGGAAAAAATGGAAACCAGCAAAGAGGCATCCAAGACTTTTTTCGCTGCACTGATAGCCGACGGCGTTTCTGAGGACTTCCGCAAGGACTTCTACCATTATTACAAGGAGCTCGCGTTTTTCGACCCGCCGTCTTTTTTCCTTGAAAACGCGCAAATCATCCTCGAAGAGGAACTGCTAGTGTTTGAACCACAACAGGTTGAAGAACCGGGGATTTACGAGGTCACGATAAGGCAGGATGGCGCAAGTATTGTAGTGGAAATGAAACTTTTCAATAAGCCAATAAACCCGAGTGCGTTTTACTATTTTCCAATCGACGGCGAACTTGGGCTGAACAGGAGGGAGGATGAGACGCAACCGGACCGCGTTGGCTATGGCACGGGTTTTTCAGGTGACACATTCGTGTTTGGCGGTGTTACAATAGACCAAAATGTCATCTCGACAAACAGAAACGTTTCAGTGAGGAAAATAAATTCCTTTTTTGAGGCAAATGTTGAAAAAAGGGGCTATGCCCTGGACCTCGACCTTGAAAAAGGGACACTTGACGTTTACGCGTCAACCCCAAACGGCATAATGATTGACTTTAGCACTCTTGAAGGAGACGCAAAAAGGCTTGGGGCGCCTTTTTACCTCATAAACGGTGACACCAAGGAAATAATGGCCGTGCCGCAGAATGTTTCCGAGTGGCGTTTTTTGTACTCCAAAAACCACTGCAGTGAAAAAGAAGCGCCTTTTCTGGGCAAAACATTCACGGACACGGTGCTTGAAAACAATGAATGCTTTACGGCAACCGGCCCTAGTTCAGTGGCTTATCCAAGCGTTTTAAGCGAGTTTGGGGGTCCGAACGCGGACGCGGTCATCGGAACCGTGATTTATGCAACCGACAGGTTTGTCCTACAGGGGGATTGCGGGACAAAAATCATCAGCCCAGAGGAAAGCCCGGAGCCTGGCAACAGCGCGTTCATCAACCACGTGGCAGTGGAAAATGACGTGGAATTCGGGAAAATTTCTCTTGGCGAGAAATGCATTTACGATGAACCCCAAGGCAAAAAAGCCGTCGTGTTCTGGAATGAAAACCACGTTTTGAATGATTTTCCAACCTGCTCCAACTGCGCTTGTGTAAGCGACGAACTCGTATCAAGGATAATCGCAACAGGCTCAAAGCAGGAAGTGGTATACCCCGGTGTTTCGGTTTCTTTCTGGGTGCAGTTTGACGTGCGGTCCCCGATTTCACAGGCCGACATCGAGCTGTTTGTAAAAAAGCCTGACGGGAAAGAAATACGGGAAAGCCTGTCTTTTTTTGACAACGGTTCAAGCAACGATTTTGCGTACAACGACGGGATTTACGGCTCAACAATACCCGAGGGTTTCAAAGAGACGGGGGAGTATTATTTTTACTTCCGGGCAAAGGACGTTTACGGGAATGAAATGGAAAGCAAACCAGCGGTGTTGCGGGTTGTTGAAAGGTCCGCGTGCGAAATAATACACTTTGGGGGAGAACTTGACAAACAATTGAACATTTTCATTGTCGGGGATAACTGGGCGGAAAACCCTAGTGATTACTTGAACGAGGCAGTCGAGGCAAAAAACGGTTTTTTGAAAACACCCCCAGTGGACTCTTACCAAGGCGCGATTAACATCATCACCATAAATGGGCCAGCGGACCTGGGTTGCACTGAAAGCGATAGGTATGCAGCCGGTCAGGTGGGCGGGGAAATACGTTATATCCGGGCGCTTAGGTGCGACGCTGAAAAAGTAGTGGCTGCGGCTGTTTCATGCGGCCTGCCATTCAAGGCAAGGGACGGGCCATTTGGGGACAAGGTGCTTGTCCTTTCCCAAACAGGCACTGGATATAACCCTGCGCGTTTTGTCTCGAATGCTGACTTGTCAGGCCACATTGCAAGGGCGGGTGTTTTCCAAAACGACAGGTCACCCCAGGCACAAAGAACTGCAGTGCACGAACTGGGGCACACTTTTGGGTTGCTGGATTATTACTGGGACTTTGTCGGAGAGGCACTCGGCATAGAGTGGGACAATGGTTTTGCATGCATGAACAAAGAGGAAACAAACTGCATAATGTGCAACCTGGCTGAAAGTTCAAGGCAGGCTTATGACTGCACCACCACTTACAGGGACAAGTGCAACCTGTCAATCGACCAAGAGGAAGCTGAAGCGCCTTTCGGCATCTGCCCTGACAACCAGAAAGAATTAAACGATTATGAATACATGCAGGATTTTTTCTCAAAGCTTGAGGAGAGGTGAAAGATTGAAAAAAATGCTGTTGTTTGCGGTTTTTCTTTCAGTGGTTGTTTTTGCACAGTCACAGGAAAAAGTCCTGATTGTTTCAATAATGTTCAACGAGGGGCAGATGTCGTTTGGCAATGCCTTTACACAAAAAGGAGTGTATGCCTCGGAGATGAACGATGGCACTGTAAGTGGAAAAATTTATTCAGTCGAGGGAGATGAAGTGTTTTCCTTCAAATTTGAGCCAAATAATAAGATTGTTGTGGAAGATTTAGGAGTCATAGAAGAAGGGAGTTTCAAGGAAGTCCTTGTTTTGCCATATTATGAGAATGCTGAAAAAATCGTTTTCTTCAACGAAGAGACTGGGCAAGAGATAGTTGTTCCAATAGCGTTTTTGTCAAAACTCTGCGGAAACAAAACCTGTGATGCTTCAGAAGCATTTGGAAACTGCCCCTCCGACTGTCCAAGCGGGGGGCAGGACAGTTATTGTGACAGGGAAAATGACGGTGTTTGTGACCCCGACTGCGACCCCAAGTTGTTTGACTCTGACTGCCAACAACCAAGCGATGCAGGGCTTTCAGAACAAAAAGTTGATGAAATCGTAAGGCAAAAAACCGGGCAAAAGGAAAGCAAAGTGGAAAGTTTTCCAATTGAGATGCTTGGCATTGGAATTGCCGCGATTATGGTTTTAATAGTTTTAGGCTTCATTTTTTTAAGGAAAAAAACAGGCAATGAGTGAAAAAAATGGTTTTTGGTTTTGGCGAGGGAAAAATAGAAATCAGGCTTGAGAAAACAATGTTTGCGCCCGGTGAGGTGATTCGCGGGAAAATCGTGCTTTCTTTGAACAACCCAAAACAGGCGCGCAGGCTGAGGCTTGTCTTCACTGGAATTGACAAAGTCACTGAAAGGGCAACCATGGGCAGCAGGCCCTCCACGAGGACAACTGACAGGGTGTTCCACTCATTTGCAGTGGACCTTGACGGGGAAAAAGAATACAATGGAACACTGGAGTATGACTTTGAAATCGCGGTCCCGAATATCCCGCAGGCAGCCATGCCTGAAGGAATACTTGGGACTGCACTGGCCGCGGCAAGCCTTTTATCCGGAAACGTCAGGGGAAGGGAATGGGTTTTGAATGCCTCGCTTGACTGCCCGGGCTTTGACATAAACCGAAAAGTGCAGATACAGGTTAACCAATAGGTTTCAGTTTTAGTTCCCTTATTTTTTGTTTTCCGTTTTTTGTCTTTGCAAGCCTTTGATAAAAAAGATTAGCGTTTTCAATCTGCGCATTGATGAATGGAGTGAGCTGGCGCTGACAGTTCCTCATGTCTTGCTTGCACTTCAACGCCCACCATTCAATGTGGTCAAAAAGTTTTTTCACCTTCATTTCAGCCGCCAAGCCTGTATTTTTTTACGAGTTTTTTCAGTTCACCGATTTTTTTCTCATCAAGTTTTTCAGAGTAAATTATCCTCAAATGCCTTCCATCTTCAAGGTCCTTTGGGCTTTTCAGCAGTTCTTCTTTGAAAGCAATGTTTGTTTCAATGCTTGAAAAATAAAATGGAAGATTGGTTAAAGGGAGTTTTACTCTTTCAACTATTTGTTTTTCGTCAAGCGCGTCTTTTGCAAACTTTACCCCCATTTCCGGGATAAACTGGTTCTTTCTTGTATAACGCAAGGCCATGTTTTCACTCAGGTAATCGTTAAACAAATCCAAGGGGTTTGCCCCCTGAATGCATTCAAAACCAGATTTTAAGAGGTCATTGTGTAGTTGTTTGAAGTTTTCAAAAAAAAGCTTTTCAATAATAAGGTCAATGTCTTCTGTGCCCCTGCTCCGCCCATGGAAAATAGCGACAAACCCAGAGACAATAACATATTTTACTTTGTTTTTGTCCACGACTTGTATGAAGTCTTCGACAAACTTGTTCAGGATATTTTTGTCTTTTATCTGCCTTTCCATTAAATAGAATGGCTTTAAAACTGTTTAAATTGGTTTTGGAAATGAGCTTTGACATAAACAAAAAGGTACAAATACAGGTAACTGCTTAGTAATTAATGTGGAAAAATGCGGAAAGTTGCCTTGATTTTTTTACTGGGGCTTGCCTTGAATGTTTTTGCAGGTCCGCTTGGCCAAGTGGATATAAGGGTTGAAACTTTCAAGCAATACCCTGGTGAAGAGTCAAGTGTTTTTTACCAGGACAATGAAATATTCACCGAGATTACAGTTATTAACAATTCTTCCACTAGCCTTGAACTGGAGGTTAATTATGAACTTGACTCTGCGGAGGGGGAATTTGGGGCTATTCAAAGAAGCAAGCAATTAAGTGTGCCTGCAAAGGAATCACGTTCTTTTTCCGACTTGTTCCAGGTGCCGATGGGAGAGGGGATTGCTTCAGGGACGTTTATAGTAAAAGCCAGTGCAAAAGAGGAAAACCAAAACCTAGGCCAGGGGGGTTCTGTGACCGGGGACGCGTTTATAACCATTTTTTCAGGAAACGGGAATGGCGAGGCATTAAATGTGGATGAAACCGGTTTTTTTCTTCTGCCAATAATCGGGTTTATGGCTCTTTTTTTACTCAAAAAAAAGGATTCTTTTTGAATGCCTTTAAAAACCTTGCCGCGGGTAAAATCAGTATATTCCAGAGCTTTTGAGCCTATTTGGCCTTGTTTTTAAGCCTGTGATGTTTTTTAACGGAGGTTTTGTTTTATGGCGCAGTTTGTCAAATTCAGTGTCCCAAAAGAGCTTGCAGAAAAGCAATTGGGGATAATTGAGAAAGTCAAAAAGACCGGAAAGCTCCGCATAGGGAGCAATGAGGTCACAAAAGCCATTGAGCGCGGCACAGCAAAGCTTGTTTTTATTGCCGAGGACGTCAGCCCGCCGGAAATAGTAATGCACATCCCCATATTGTGCACTGAAAAAAATGTTCCTTTTTCTTACGTTTCAACAAAAAAAGAGCTTGGAGAAAAGCTTGGATTGAAAGCTTCAGCTTCTTCCGTTGCAATCGTGAACGAAGGGGCTTCAAAAAAGGAAATCGAGGACTTGGCGAAAAAGCTTTCGGAACTCAAAAGTCCAGAACCCAAAAAGTGATGACTCATGGATAGGGGAACGCCGGCAGAAGTTGTGGAAATAATCCAGCGCACTGGAGTGTACGGGGAAATCGTGCAAGTGCTCTGCAAAATCCTTGAAGGCCCTGAACAGGGAAGGGTAAAGCGGAGAAACATCAAGGGCAGCGTGAAAAAAGGCGACATCATTGTTCTTTTAAGCACTGAAAGGGAAGCCAAAGAAATAAAGGCAAGGTAAAAAAAGTGATTCCGGATGGCAAAGTGTTCTTTTTGTGGAAACGAGCTTGAGCGCGGCACAGGGAAAATTTTTGTAAAAAAGGAAGGAAGCATTTCTTTTTTTTGTTCACGCAAGTGCGAAAAAAACCTGCACAAGCTTGGAAGAAACCCCCAGAAGGTAAGGTGGACAGAAAAATACAGGAAAGTAAAGGAAACTCTTTTGAAAAGCAAAAAATGAAGTGTGGTTAAATGGCAATGGAGAAAACGCTTGTAATCATAAAGCCTGATGCACTGAACCGCTCAATTGTCGGGGAAATAATTTCGCGCTTTGAAAAAAAAGGCCTGAAAATCGCTGCAATGAAAATGCAGAAGCTTCACGAGGAAAAACTCCGCGAGCACTACGCAAAGCACAGGGACAAGGCTTTTTTCCAGGATCTCGTAAAATACATGAGTTCAATTCCATCCGTCCTCGTTGTGCTTGAGGGAAAGGAAGCAGTTGAAGTTGTAAGGAAAATGACGGGGCACACCGTTGGAAGAAAGGCAGAGCCTGGGACAATTAGAGGCGACTATTCGATGTCTGTTCAGTTAAACATCGTGCATGCATCTGACTCTGTCGAAGAAGCAAAAAAGGAAGTCGCTCGCTTTTTTTCGGAAGGTGAAATCCAGCATTATTCAAAGCTTGATTTTGACTGGGTTTACTCAAACGACGAAAAAAAGTGACCACCATTGGACGTTCTGCTGAGAAAAACTGATGATTCTGCGCGCGTGCCTGCTTTTGCACACGAGGGTGACTCCGGCCTTGACATTTATTCCCTTGAGGACACGGAATTAAAGCCGCTTGAACGAAAGCTTGTCCGAACAGGCATAAGCATTGAAATGCCGCATGGAGTGGAAGCACAGGTTCGGCCAAAGTCAGGGCTTGCACTGGAGCATGGCATAACGCTTCTGAACACGCCTGGAACGATTGACAGTTCTTACCGCGGGGAAATAAAGGTGCTCATGATTAACCTTGGAGACAAGACTTACAGGGTAGGGAAAAACAAAAAGATTGCACAACTCGTGTTTGCACGCGTGGAAAAGCCCCGCATAGTTGAAGTTGGCTCGTTGTCTGACACGACCAGAAAAGACGGCGGGTTTGGCTCCACTGGCTTAGATTAAGTGATTTTTTTTATGATTCGAAAACCAATCATCACAGTGCTTGGGCACGTTGACTCGGGAAAAACAAGCCTGCTTGACTCAATCAGGGGAACTGCTGTCTCGAAAAAAGAAGCCGGCGGCATCACCCAGCACATTGGGGCAACGGAAGTCCCGATTGCATTGGTGAAAAACCTTGCAGGAAAACTCCTGGAAAAATACAAGTTCAACCTCGCCATACCCGGACTCTTGTTCATTGACACGCCGGGGCATGAAGCATTCACTAACCTGCGCAAACGCGGCGGGAGCATTGCTGACCTCGCGATTCTTGTCGTTGACATAAACAAGGGCCTTGAAAAGCAGTCAATTGAAGCAATTGACATCCTGCGCGGGTTCAAAACCCCGTTCATTGTTGTTGCAAACAAGGTTGACACTATCAAGGGCTGGCAGCCAAATGAGGGTTCTGTTTCTGAGTCGTTAAAAGACCAGCACCCGAATGTTCTTGTGGAGCTTGACAAAAAAATTTACGAACTTGTCGGACAGCTTCACTCGCATGGATTTGTTTCAGAGCGTTTTGACAACGTCAAGGACTTTACAAAAGAAATCTCAATCATTCCAGCCAGCGCAAAAAAACGCGAGGGATTGCCGGAGATTCTTTTGTTCCTGGCAGGCTTGAGCCAGAGGTATCTTGAAAAAAAACTGGAGGCACACCAGTCTGACAAGGCAAGGGGGACAGTGCTTGAAGTCAAAGATGAAAATGGAATAGGGAAAACAATTGACGTGATTCTTTACGAGGGAAAGCTTGTCGTCGGCGAAGAAATAGTTGTAGGCGGGAAAAATGGCGCGATTGAAACACGCGTGCGTGCTCTCCTTGAACCAACGCCGTTTTCGGAGAGGAAAAACAGTTCTGACCTGTTCCGCAGCGTGAAAGAGGTTTTTTCCGCGTCCGGGGTGAAAGTGAGTGCGCCAGGGCTTGAGGAAGCGCTTGCAGGGGCACCCGTGCGCGCAAAGACACCCCAGGCGGTTAAAGAGGTTTCAGAGGAACTCAAAAACATCATTGTTGACTCGCAGACAAACGGCATTGTAGTCAAGGCAGATACTCTTGGGTCCCTTGAAGCCTTGTCGGTTTTGCTTGCACAAAAGGGAATCACAATAAGAAAGGCCGGCATTGGGGTTGTCTCCAAGCGGGACTTCATGGAGGCGGCTGCCGTGCACCAAAAAGACCCTTACAAGGGAGTGATTTTTGCGTTTAACGTGGAAATTGACCCGGAAGTGCCACTGGAAGCCGAAAAAAAGGGCATAAAAATTTTTGCAAGCAACATTATTTACAGGATTCTGGAGGACTATTCTAAGTGGGTGCAGGAGGAAAAGGAACGGCAGAAAAACCAGAAGATGACCTTTGCAATCACCCCTTTCAGGGTAAGGGTTCTCCCAAACCACGTTTTCAGGGCCTCAAAGCCAGCCGTTGTGGGAGTAAAGGTTGAAGCCGGAAAACTGAAACCCGGCGTTGCCCTTGCAAGAAACGGGGAAAAAGTGGGCACGGTGCGGGAAATCCAGTCACATGGAAAAAACATGCCAGAAGCATTAAGTGGAAGCGAGGTTGCAATCTCCATTGAGGGGGGAGTATTCGGGAAAAACTTTGCAGAAAACGACGAGCTTTTTCCTTTTCTTTCAAAAAGGCAGTTGGAGCTTTTGGAGGAACTGAAGGGCTTTCTGAATGACGAGGAACTTGAAGTGCTTGAAGAGATTAAACAAAAACAGCAAAAAAACAATGAGGAGGGAGAATAAATGAAGTTTGTCATCTCGGACTCAAAAAACGGGAAAAGTTATTCAAAAACCGTTGAGGACGCAAAATCCCTTTACGGGAAAAAAGTCGGGGACATGGTTGAATTGTCCGGGTTTGGGCTTTCCGGCCTTGAAGCAAAAATAACCGGCGGAAGCGACAGGCAGGGCTTTCCAATGAAGGCAGACCTTGTCGGGACAATGAGGAAAAAAATCTTTATCACCACCAACAGGAAAAAAGGGACAAAAATGCGCGTTTCACGCAGGGGAAACACTATCAGCGTTGAAACTGCACAGTTAAACCTTATTGTCACAAAAACCGGCAGCGCAAACCTTGCAGAGCTTTTGCCGCAGGAAAAGAAAGAGGAAAAGAGTGGCGGAAGCATCAAGGAAGAAATGATCAAGCAGTCACTAGAAGTTGCAGGAACTACAAAGGCAGCAGAAGCAATGTCAAAAGAAGAATTCAAGAAAGGGGACAAGAAAAGGGGCTAAAGGTACAAATGGCTAAAGAGCAACCGGCACAGGCAGAAGTCAACATCGGCATGGTTGGCCACGTTGACCATGGGAAAACTACGCTTGTCAAAGCATTGACAGGCAAGTGGACTGACACCCACAGCGAGGAAATGAAAAAAGGAATCTCCATCCGCCTGGGTTACGCAAACGCCGTGTTCTACAAGTGCGAAAAATGCGGTAAATATTCCGCCGTGCCAAAGTGCAGTGAATGCGGCTCCACTGGAAAAGTCTCGCGCAAAGTGAGTTTTGTTGACGCACCAGGGCACGAGACACTCATGGCAACAATGCTTAGCGGCGCCACGCTCATGAACGGGGCAGTGCTTGTGATTGCCGCAAACGAGCCGTGCCCGCAGCCAAGAACCGAAGAACACTTAATGGCGCTCAAAATGAGCGGGATAAAAGAAGTTGTTGTTGTCCAGAACAAGGTTGACCTTGTTGACAAGCAAAAAGCAGTTGAAAACCACAAGCAGATAAAAAACCTCCTCAAAGAATATGGTTACGAGAACCCGCCAATTATTCCAACTGCAGCAAGCTTTGGAATAAACATTGACACGCTCGTTGAGGCGATTGAGACCACGATTAAGTCCCCCAAGTTTGATTCTGGGAAAAAACCCAAGATGTTTGTTGCCCGGAGTTTTGACATCAACAAGCCTGGGGCAAAGCCAAGGGAACTTCACGGAGGCGTGCTTGGAGGAAGCCTCATACAAGGAGAATTAAAAAAGGGGGACGAGATTGTGATTACCCCGGGTTTGAACGGGAAAAAACTTTTAACAAAAATCGTTGAACTGCGCGTTGAAGAAGGGCATATTGAAAAAGCGCGGCCAGGTGGGCTGATTTCAATTGAGACAAACCTTGACCCAAGCCTTGCAAAATCAGATGAAATGAAGGGCCAAATGGTTTCATTTGAAGGGGTGCTACCAGAACCCGTGACCACAATCAAGCTCTCGGTTGAACAGATAAAGAGGCTCATTACGCGCACGGTTCCGGAAATAAAAGTCAACGACTTTGTAGTTTTGACTGTCGGAACAATGACAGTGATTGGCACAGTTATAAAACAAACAAAGAAAAACGAGTTTGAATTTGCACTGCGCTCACCTGTAGTGATTGAGAAAAGCCAGCGCGTTGCGATAAGCAAAAGGGATGGAAACAGTTGGAGGTTGGCGGCTTATGGAACATTTAACTAGGATTGCACTGGACACAAACGTTTTATTGTCAATAGAGAAATTCAAGGTTGACGTTTTTTCACAGCTTCGCGGGCAGTTCGGGAAAGTGGAATTCCTTGTCCCAAAAAGCGTTGTGGAAGAGCTTGAAAAACTGGGTTCCAAAAGCATGTCTTTAAAGAAAAGCTCAAATGTGGCACTGGAATTGTTAAAGAAAAACAAGGCAAAAACAGTGGAAAAAACGGGGAAAAACGCTGACGAGGATTTATTAGCTCTTTCCTCAAATGCATGGATTGCAACAAGTGACAAAAAGCTTTTAAAAAAGGTCCTGCAAAGACAGGGAAGGGTTTTAATCTTAAGGCAGAAAAAATTTATGCAGGCCAACTAAAAAAACCCTTGCGCGGGTTTTAAAACTTTGGCAATTGAAGCAAATATTCGATATTTCTTTTGCCAAAGTTTTACGGCGCATATTTGCCTGGTCTTTGACCAGGCAGTAATATTGGATATGATTTTGGAGTACGAAAAAAAAGGGGTGGAAAATTTGTTTTCAATTCACACATTCAACGACACTGTAAGGGTTGCGCCAAACCAGTTGTCAAGCGACATGAAAAAAATCGTTAAAAAAAACCTCCAAAAAGAATACGAGGGGGTTTTGGACGAAGAAATAGGGGTAGTGGTTGCGGTTACAGGCGTTGAAAAAGTCGGCGAAGGGAAAATTGTCCCAGGAGACCCCGGGGTTTATTACTCAGTGGATTTCAATGCCCTTACTTACAAGCCGGAAATACAGGAAGTCGTTGAAGGCATGGTTTCACAGATAACCGAGTTTGGCGCCTTTGTGAAAATCGGCCCGATGGAAGCACTCACGCATGTGAGCCAGGTAATGGATGATTACATTAACTTTGATGGAAAAAACCAGACATTGTCCGGAAAAGAATCAGGGAAAAAACTGAAAACAGAGGACACTGTTCTTGCAAGGATTGTGACTGTAAGCCTGCGGGGAACGGTTTCAGGATCCAAAATCGGCCTGACAATGAGGCAGTTTGGGCTTGGGAAAAAAGAATGGAAAAAGCTTGACGAAAAAATGAAGGACAAAAAAATCAAGAGCCCGCCAAAACAGGAAAAAATTCCAGGGCCAAGAGCGCCAAAGGAAAGCAGGGGGGGTAACAGGAAATGAAACAGGGAAAAGCCTGCAGGCAATGCAGGAAAGTGATAGAAGAGGGCGACAAGTGCCCTGTATGCGGTGGCACGGCTTTCACTACTTTTTGGAGAGGTTACGTTGTCATAATTGACCCGGAAAAATCAGAAATATCAAAAAAAATGGGGATAAGTACAATCGGAAAACATGCATTGAGGCTAAGCAGGTGATTCACTCATGGACTTAAAAATCGTTTCAAGACACAAAAACCCGTTCCTTGAAAGGGAGGAAATAATTTTTGAGGGGCAAAGTGACAAGCAGACTCCCTCAAGAAAAGACATAAAGGAGAGGCTCATTGCACTTACGAATTCCTCTCAGGATACAATGCTTGTGAAAAAAATTGAAAACGAGTTTGGCTCGCACGAGTTCTCCGGAACAGCGTTTGTCTACCAGACCGCGGACAAAATGAAAAAAACCCACAGGGCATACGTGCTAAAAAAAGAGGGGCTGTTGAAGGAAGAGCCAAAAAAAGAAGCTGCAAAACAAGAGGGAAAAAAGTGACTGAAAATGGCTGACAAAAAAAAACCAGGCAAGCAAAAAAAAGCAGAATTCTACACCATAAGTGGTGACACAGTCAAAAGGGCAAAAAAAACCTGCCCCAAATGCGGTGCAGCAGTTTTCATGGCAGAGCACAAGGACCGCTTTGGGTGCGGAAAGTGCGCTTACACTGAATGGAAAACAGGGGGAAAATAAAATTGCCCCCATCCAACAGCTGCTGATTGATTTCACGTTTATTCTTTTTCCATTCTTAGTTTTTAAAGCGGAAAAAAAAGAGCCCTTCAGGGAACTTGGGTTGTACTCACGCGGCTTTAAAGAAGACGCGTTCAACACACTAAAGCTTTTTGCCGCACTTGTAGCAATCACAGTTGCAATTTCAATTGCTGCTTCTTTCCTGAACGCAAATGACCTGGACAAGGTTTACGATACTGTTAACAGGATTAAAAATACTGACCTGCCGTTCCTTGGCTACCTGCTTGTCGCGGGGGTAGTGGCAGAAGAAATTTTTTTCAGGGGGTTTCTTGCAAAAAAAACGGGGGCAGTTGTTTCAAGCATTGTTTTTGGGGCACTTCACGCGTCCTATGGCTCGGCAGTGGAAATAATCGGGGCAATCGTACTTGGGTATGTTTTGGCGAAAGCATTTGAAAAAAACAAAAACATTTTCCCAAACATTGCTGCACACTTCTTGTACAATTTGACAGTGGTGCTTATGGTATGAAGACAATTGTTGTCTCAGCAAAAGATTTTTCAAAAGCCATTACAAGTACAGTTTCATGCCTCAAAAACGGCGGGATTGCAGTTATTCCAACCGAGACAAGCTATGGCCTGGCGGCGCTTGCATCAGACAAAAAAGCTGTCAGAAAAATCCACCGTGCAAAAAAACAGCCTTCAACAAAAGCTGTTTCAATCATTGTGCCAAGCCTTAAAGTGGCGGAAAAATACGGCGTGCTTGGAAAAGACGCGAAAAGGCTTGTGGAAAAGTTCATGCCCGGGCCGTTGACCCTGGTCGTGCCTGCAAAAAAAACTGCAGCCCACCTGGGTGGAAAAAGCATTGCGTTTCGCATTTCCTCAAACAAGTTTGCCCATGCACTGTGCACAAAACTCGGAGACGCAATCACTGCCACGTCTGCAAACATCCATGGGGAGCCGGACATTTACTCTGCAAAAAAAGCGCGGCAGGTTTTTGGTGAAAAGGCAGCTGTCATTGTTGACGCCGGGAAACTGCCAAAGCGCAGGCCAAGCACGGTTTATGACACCACCACAAGCAGGGTACTACGAATTGGAAAGATTTCCGAAAAGCAAATAAAAAATGCTCTGCAAAAGATAAAGTAAAATCAACCCAATAGTTGAATACAATTCAACTGTAATGTCAACCTTTTAACGTAACATTCTTCTTTTTTGAAGTCTTTTTGTTGTGCAAGGAGGGTGTAGTGGGTTTATCCGATTTTTTTGAGTGGGGGAAGAAGTCCCCCACTACTTTAGATTTTATATGAGACTATTGTCAGAAGAACGTCGTTTTTTGATAAAAGCTTTACGGAAAAAAGTTCCAGTGAACATGATAGCTAAAGTTTTTGGAGTGAACCGTAAAACCGTCTGGTATTGGGGTAAACAAGATGCGAGGACTGGTTTAATTGATAAACCGAGGAATAAAGCCAGAAAAATCACTCTTCAGGTTGAATTGACTATTTTGTTTTTGAGAGTCATGTTCAAGTGGGGAACTGCAAGAATTCAACAGGGTCTTTTTGATTTACCGGATTTCATGAAAAAGGAAATGGAAAATCCGGTACAACGTGTAAAATTGTCCAGACAGTCAATTAATGAGGTTTTACGAAAACATCACTTAAATGGTTTTACCAGAGAACAAAAGGCTTGGAAATTTTTCAGGGCTTCCCAACCTAATGAATTATGGCAGTTAGACCTAAAAGGGCCGTTTACAGTTCAAGGACAAAAATGGTACTTCCTAATTTGTATAGACGATTACAGCCGTTACATTGTTACCGCTGACCAGTTTGACCACTGTCCCAACATTCAGGAAATACTGGGTTCCATTCAACCATCCATTAACCAGTTTCACCCAAAAAATATTCTGACGGACAATAACCCATTCAAACAGGACTGGGCAGAAAAATTAAAACAACAAGGAATAAACGCTTTATTCGCACACCCTTATTATCCTCAAGACAAGGGAAAAGTCGAACGTTGCATCCGAAACCTTGCAGAAGAATTCGTCAACCTCTTACTCAAATTTCCTCATTGGTTAAACGGAAAACTCAAACAATGGGTAGAATGGTACAATAACCACCGTTACCACCGAGGAATTAAAGGATATCCTGTAACCCTGTTTTATGGGGAGTTAAAGACTTGACTTTACATCAACCAAACGTATTTAAACCACAAAGGAAGAAAATACTAAATGGCCTTAGATGAAAAAATTGCTTGCAAAAGTTGCGCTTGTTTTAGGGGTTCTATTTATTTCTGGCACAGCCTTTGGCGCTAAAGCTTGTACTGAACATGAAGAAGGGACTCACGACTGGGTGCCGGATTGGGATGGAAATGTGAGTTTTATATATCGTGAGGATTCAACTATTACTCATCAAACTTTTTCTTGGGTTCAAAACAATTTGGATAATTTTATGAGCAAAAATGCATATTACCAATATGAACTCAAGCGACCAGATAAAGAAGAGTACTGGGACTATTGGAAACTGATAATCCCGTTTGTTTGTATACGCAAGGGCTATTTTACTAATCTCCCAAACCCGATTGAAGACCAATGGTCGGAAGAAACGGACCTGTGGTTTATTTTAGGATGCGGAAGACCTTCATGGGGGTTTGACGAAGAATTTGAAATTAAAAGCCTAGACCCAAATGCACTGACAGCTGACGTTACATATTTTGTAGATGCAAACTTTTGGCGCGATACTGAAGACAGGGGAAAACCAATGACTTTGCAGTCTGAATCCGAATTTTGTGGCATTAATTATTTTTGTAATCGTGGCCAGGTATTCCACTGGTGTGAAATGACAGAGCAGAGGATAACTGGGTGAAACAAAAATGGATCGAAAAATATTGTTGGTCGGAGTCATTTTAAGTATTTTAGTTTCAGTTGGATTTGCTGTTAGCATAGCAACAAAAGGTGATTTGAGTTTGTTAGGACTAAAAGTACCTGACAAGGAAGAACTCCAGGTAGTCAATGCATTCAAAGAAAATGGCGAAACCATTGAAATAGTTCAGACTCCAACTGACCAAATAGCAATTGCAAGCAGGGCAATGCCTTCCACTGAAAGTGAATTACTTGCATTTAAGCAAAAGTCAGTGGAGCGGTTAAATTTGCTTTCAACTGGAGTCACTTACCAGGCTATAGTTACCTTTTCAAAAGAATTAAACGAAGAAGAACTCAAAGAACTTTCTAAAATAGTATCTATTTATAGGGTAAAATTTGTTTCTTTCCCCGAAGGCACTGGTGCCGTAGAGTTTCCAGTACCAGAAACATATTTTGAAGAGCTTGAACAAAGAATCAATTCCATGTTTTCTGACAAAGGGGATATTTGTTCCAAGGAAGTTTTAGCCACAAAAGGGGAAGCAGCAAAAAAGCAATGTGATTCTTATAAGAATTATAAAGCTCTCAAAGGCTTTATTGCAGCCGACACAATAGTTGGTTCCAAAGAACAGTTAATGAATCTTGCAAGAACCGAAAATGTTTTAGTAGTTGACGTTGGGCCTGTCGAACTATTACAACAATATCCCGGCGCATTTATTATGCCAACAAAAGACATTTGGTATGAGTACTCAAAAATAACCAATTCATAAAAGCCTTAAGGCACCCTAAAATCTCTAATGAAGAAAAAAATCGTCTGCTTAGGCTTGGAGTCAACAGCCCATACCTTTGGGGCGGGAATAGTCGACGAAAAGTGCAATGTCTTAGCCAACGAGAAAAGCGCGTTTAGGACAGAGAAGGGCGGGATAAAGCCAAGCGAGGCTTTTGACCACCACTGCAAAAACGCGATTGGCGTAATCCGGGGGGCTTTTGAGAAAAGCGGGCTTTCAATGAAAGACATTGAGGTTGTAGCCTTCTCCCAGGGGCCGGGGCTTGGCCCGTGTTTGCGGACTTCTGCAGTGATAGCGCGCACGCTTGCACTTGCCCACAACAAGCCTCTTGTAGGGGTAAACCATGCCCTGGCGCACATTGAAATGGCCAAGAAAAAATGCTCCGCAAAAGACCCTGTCGTGGTCTACACAAGCGGCGGAAACACGCAGATACTCGTGCTTGAGGAAAAGCGGTACCGCGTGCTTGGCGAGACCCTTGACATAGGCGTTGGGAACCTGCTTGACAGTTTTGGGAGAAGCCTTGGCCTTGGTTTTCCCGCAGGGCCAAAGATTGACGAAATGTATTTTGAGTCAGACAATTACGTTGAACTCCCTTACTCGGTGAAGGGAATGGACCTGCAGTTCACTGGGCTTTTGACTTCAGCAGAAAAAAAAATCGGGACTGTGCCGGAAAAAGATTTGTCTTACTCACTCATGCACACGGCATTCTGCATGATTGCAGAAGTCACTGAGCGCGCTCTTGCATTCACTGGCAAAAAAGAAGTTCTTCTCACTGGTGGAGTGGCCTGTTCAAAAGCACTGCAGAAAGTGCTTGGCGAAATGTGTGAAGCACGCAAAGCAAAGCTGCTTGTCTGCCCGCCTGCATACGCGGTTGACAACGGCGCAATGATTGCCTGGACCGGGTTGATTGCCTTCCGCGCGGGAAAGACGACAAAAATTTCTGAATCAAAAACTATTCAGCGTTTTCGGCCGGACAGCGTGGAAATTGCGTGGGGTTAATCAGCGTTTGAATTTTTTTATTACTTCTTTTTCAAGTGCAGCCAGGGATTTTTCAACCGCGGTCAAAATGTTCCATTCATCGTGAGTTGCATCAAAAGAATGGCCGGGGCAGACAAGGCGGGAGTGAATGGAGTATTTTCTCCTTTCCCCTTCAATTTCATGCTCTTTGACGTGGATTGAAAGCCTCGTGTCAGGGTGCTTGATTATTCTGGCAAGTTTTCTGAAAGTATTGAATGCCTTTGTTTCAGCCTTTGCCTTTTCAAAACTGTCCGTATCGTGAAAACCGATAAATTCAACGTTTAACTGTTCAGGCTCCATCATAGTTCAACCACAAATTTAATTTTGACAAACGTGGTTAAAAATTGTTTTCCTCCAGAAAAAAAGCAACATTCTACATAAAAAAATTTATTTTTCATTTTTTTGCAGAGCGAAAATCAGAAGTGTACGAGTAGAGCTTTACGACGATTGCCAAGGCGCATAGGAACAGGAAAAGTTTTAACTGCCAGGGAAGTTTTTCTGCCCCCGGAAAAGACAGGCTTGGGTCAAAGAGAAAAAGAACCGACACCAAAATGAAGGCGGTTAAAACCAATTCAACTACTACAAGCCCAACGTGGCGCTTGTCTTTGCGCGCTTGGCGGACTTTTTCCTTTATGCCCTCGTTTGCCCGGCGGGTTATTTCACGGATTTTTGCTGTTGGCATGGCAAAAGAAAAGACTCATTTGTTGTTTAAATTAGTTTCATTCTTTAGTTTATCTAAAACATCGTCAGAAGACATTATTTCAATTGCCCCGAATTCTTGAATAGCCTGTTTAATTCCTTCGTTTGGCAAAATATGCAATGCTAATGACGGCACAAAAATTGGAACTTTTTGTTTATATGCAGTTTTTGTTTGAACCATAGCACCACCCATAGCGCCACTTGCAATATTTATGATTCCATTAGATATGCCTGACGTGATTCTGTTCCTTTGTACGAACGAATAATTTGCACCACCAAAATTTGGCGAATATTCGCTAACTAGTAGCCCTCTTTCCTTGATTGTATTTAATAATTTTTTATTTTCTTCAGGGTATAGATTAAAAAAACCCGTTCCCATAATCGAAATAGTTTTCCCACCAGTTTGCTGTAAGACTGCATTGTGTGCAGCTGTATCGATTCCAAGTGCTCCGCCACTAACAATAACTACCCCCTTTTTTGCTAAATTGCTTGCAATAACCGATGTCAAATCTAGTGCTTTTTCCGAGGCAGTACGACTTCCAACAATAGCAATTTTATTTTCACTATATAATAGGGATTTGTCACCCCAGAGGAATAAAAAGATTGGAGGTAAAGGGATGTTTTTCAACTGGCGAGGATAATCTTTATCGAATAAGGTAAGTATTTCGATTTTGTTTTTTTTGCAGTCATGTATAGTTTTTAGATAATTTTCGTCAGATGCACTTTTGAGTTTTTCAATCTCTTTTACCATTAAATTAGTAATACCTTTAGTTTTTTCTAAATCTAAATTAGCAGCATTAAATACTCCGTCAATAGTTTCAAATCTTTGAACTAAATATAAGATTCGTGATGGTCCAAGACCATGAACATTATTTAATTTCATCAATTTTACGAGTTGAGAATCAGTAAGTTCAGTCATTATTTCCCACCCATTTCATTGATGCCTAAACATAATGCTGTAACACTACACGTAGATTTGCTTTTTTTTAACAATTTGGCGCATTCGAGTAAATGTATCCCTGTCGTTTTAGTATCATCCAACAGCAAAATGTTTGTTTCTTGCGAATCTAACTTGCGAGTCAGAACCATAGTATCTTTGATGCTAGTATATCTATCATATAAACTGGCAGTGTATGAAAATTTTTTAGTCTCTTTTATTCGCTTAATTATGTTTTCATTCTTAAAAGAATTTTTCTTTGCGAGTTTGACTGCAAGCGGTAATAATGTAGGTGAATATTCATCTATTTTTGAAGAAGGCAATACGATTAAAAGGTCGATTTCTTGAAAACGATTGTGTGAAATTATAGCTTGTAATGCGGGTAAAAAATAGTCGGAGAGGTCTTTTGTTTTTGATTCTATAATTTTTTCGGAATACTCATCACTTTTTGTATTTTTTTTAAAATATTTTCTGGGTGCATGAACTGGCACTTTAAGACCTGGATATAGCCGATACCAGTTAGCAGAGTCTGTTTCCCAGGGATATTTTCTTTGCGTACCAGTCAAATTAACTTCAATAAAACCCCCCATCAAATCCCCTTTTTAGCTATTATAATAACGTTTTCTTATTATAATAACGTTTTCTTATTATAATATCTTTACTAGAGACCTTACTGCCGGTGCCAATTTTGTGTAAAAGGTAGCCTTTATTTACGCAACATGCTCTAACCTTATCCAAAATTTATTCTTTTTGTTCTCCTTCAAACCCAAGTTCGCGGTCAAGTTCCTGGGCAGTTTTCTTCATTTTCTGGAAAATTCGCTCGATGTCTTCCTCGATTTCCTCTATAGTGCGGAGCATGCTTGAACTGCGCGGGAAATAAGACCTGCCCTGCCTTACAATGAGGCCGGAGCGCTGGAGGTTGTTTAAGTGGTTGATTATTGAGCCGCGGCTCATTTCAAGCCTCTTTGCCAGAAAAGTTGAAGTTAACGGTTTTTGTGCTTCAGAACCCTTTACAACTTCTTTAAAGACAGAGGAAGCGGTTTTCCCGCGGGCTATTGGCTCGAAAAAGCCAAAAGACTGGCAAATCCAGTCCAATTCCGCAAAAGGGTCATGCGAAAAAGGCTTCTCCACCCTTTTAATCACGATTTTAAAGGATGCCCGCCTAATGTTTTCCGGCATAAAAGAAAGAGCCCCCCAAAACAAATAAAAGAGTTTTGTTTAAAAAAGTTTGTAATTGATTAAATATTTTAGTCAAAAGTGTTTTTGATGCATATTCACAAAAAAGACGAAAAAATGCCTCCAGAACACCAAAAAGATGGCAAAGAGGCCTTGGAGGCACGGCTTGCAGAGCTTGAAAAGGGGCTTGCGGAGCAGGTGGAAAAGGCAAACGAGTTCAAAGAGATTGCCCAGCGCGTGCAGGCAGAGTTTGAAAACTTTTCCAAACGCACGGAAAAAGAAAAGGCCGAGCACAAAAAGATTGCAGGGGCAGGCATCATTTTCGAACTTTTGGCAGCCCTTGACAGTTTTGACAGCGCGATTGAAGCCATGAAAAAGCACGGGAAAACGGAAAAAGATGGGGGAATGCATGGACTTGTTCTTTTGAAAAAGCAGTTATTTGGAGTTCTTGAAAGGCATGGGCTTAAGGAAATTCCCGCAATTGGGGAAAAATTTGACCCGCACTTGCATGAGTGTTTTCTGAGCGTGAATGAAAAAGGAAAGGAAGATGAAATAGTTTTGGGGGAAATCCAGAAAGGTTACACGCTTAACTCGCTTGTGCTTCGGCCAAGCAAAGTGAAAATAAACAAGTTGCACGAAGAAAAAAAAGATGAGTAAAAAAATCTGCATTTAATTTGGAGGTAATGAAAAATGGGCAAAGTCATCGGAGTGGATTTAGGCACATCTAACAGTGCATGCGCTGTTTTGGAGGGTGGAAAGCCGCGCATTGTTCCAAGCGCGGAAGGCGCATCAGTTTACGGAAAAAGTTTTCCATCGGTTATAGCTTTTACAAAGGACGGCCAGGTTTTAGTGGGTGAACCCGCAAAGAGGCAGGCCGTGAGCAACCCTGACCGCACATTCACTGCTTTCAAGAGAAAAATGGGGACTGACTACAAATACAAAGTTGGTGGAAAAGAATACACGCCGCAACAGTTGTCCGCATTTGTCCTGCAGAAAATAAAAAAGGACGCGGAAGAGTTCCTTGGCGAAACAGTGGAAAAAGCTGTTATCACTGTCCCTGCTTACTTTGACGACAATCAAAGGCAGGCGACAAAAGACGCAGGGGCAATCGCCGGACTGGAAGTAATTAGAATAATTAATGAGCCGACATCTGCAGCACTTTCATACGGCTTGGACAAGCATGGCAAGGAACAAAAAGTCCTCGTGTTTGACTTTGGCGGCGGGACGCTGGATGTCACAATCATGGAGTTCAGCCATGGCTTGTTTGAAGTAAAAAGCACAAGCGGCGACACGCAATTAGGCGGGACCGACATGGACAGCATACTTGTTGATTACGTAGTTGCAGAGTTCAAGAAAACGGATGGAGTGGACATTAAAAAAGATTCAATGGCTTTGCAGAGGCTGTATGAGGCGTGCGAGCGCGCAAAAATCGAGCTTTCAACGGTCATTGAAACCGACATCAATTTGCCATACATTACTGTTGGGCCTGATAATTCCCCAAAGCACTTGCATTTGAAGCTTTCACGCTCAAAGCTTGAACAATTGCTTGAGCCAATAATCAAGAGGTGCGAAAAGCCGGTTGAACAGGCTTTGGCTGATGCAAAGCTCACGCCTGCAGAGATTTCAAGGATAATCCTTGTCGGCGGCCCGACCAGAATGCCGATTGTGCAGAAGTTTGTTGAAAAAATAGTCGGCACAAAAGTCGAGCGCGGGGTTGACCCGATGGAGTGCGTTGCACAAGGCGCAGCAATCCAGGCAGGAGTGTTGTCTGGTGAAGTCAAGGACGTGCTTTTGCTTGACGTAACGCCGCTTACTCTGGGAATTGAAACCCTTGGCGGGGTGAGGACTCAGCTCATTGAAAGAAACACCACTATTCCCACGAGGAAAAGCCAGGTTTTTTCCACGGCTGCAGAGAACCAGCCTGCAGTGGACATTCATGTCCTGCAGGGAGAGCGGCCAATGGCGCAGGACAACAAGTCACTTGGACGGTTCCAATTGGCTGGCATTCCCCCTGCACCGCGCGGAGTGCCACAAGTGGAAGTCACGTTTGACATTGATGCAAATGGGATAGTCCACGTCACGGCAAAGGATTTGGGCACTGGGAAGTCACAGAGCATCAAGATAATTGCAAGCCAGAAGCTTGACGAGAAAGAAATCGAGCGGATGAAAAAAGAGTCAGAACAGTTTGCGCAAGCCGATAGGAAAAGGAAAGAGGATGCTGAAATCGTGAACAACGCCGACACGCTTGCATACTCTGCGGAAAAAATGCTTGAAGAACTAAAGGAAAAAGTCCCGGCACAGACAGCAGAAAAAATACGCGGCCTTGCAGTGGAAATCAGGGAACTCGTGGCAGCCTCCACAAAGGACACTGCAAAAATAAAGTCAAAAATGGACGAGCTTAACAAAAAGATGCAGGAGTTTTCTTCAGAACTCTATAAGGGCGCTGGTGCGCATGGGCAGCAACAGGGCGGCGGAGCAAAGCAGGAAAGCGGCGGCTCACAGCAAGGCAGTGACGACAACGTGGTTGACGCGGATTTTGAAGCAAGCGATGAAAAGAAATAAGTTTTGCGGGTTAAAAGGCTCATTGATGATTGATGGCTAAAGATTATTATTCAAACCTTGGCGTGAGCAAAAACGCGTCAGCAGAAGAGATTAAAGAGGCGTACAAACGCTTAGCCAAGCAATACCACCCTGATGTTTCCAAGGAAAAGGACGCGGAAGAAAAATTCAAGGCAATAAGCGAAGCATACAAGGTGCTAAGCGACCCGCAAAAGCGCCAGAACTATGACCAGTTCGGTGACGCGGCTGAAAGGTTTTCCGGTTTCTCCGGCTTTGAGGGTTTCACGCACTCGGAATTTGATTTCTCCGACCTGTTTGGGGACAACGGCTTTGGGGATGCATTCCGGGACCTTTTCGGACAGGGTTTCAGCGGGGCACAGCAAAGGCAAAGGACAGGGTCCGCACGCGGGCAGGACATTGGAGTAAACATGTCTGTTTCATTTGAAGAAGCCGTGCATGGGGCAACAAAAGAGTTCATGCTTGAACATGAAACTGTCTGCACAAAATGCATGGGCGAGCGGACAGATGAAAAAGATGGCAAACAAAAATGCACTACCTGCCACGGAAGCGGGGTGCAGCAGTCCACGCAGAGGACTTTTTTTGGCGTGATTTCCACCAGCACGACTTGCGGAAAATGCAGGGGGGAAGGAACGATAATCACAAAACCGTGCCAAAAATGCAGTGGGCGCGGAAAAGAAAAAACACGCGAAAAAGTATCCGTAAAGATTCCAGCAGGGATAGACACAGGGTACAGGCTTCGTTTAACCGGGCATGGAAATGCCGGTAAAAACGGCGGGCAGACAGGCGACCTTTACGTTCTTGTGTTTGTCGAGCCGCACAAGGAATTCAAGCGCGACCACGACGACATTTTTATGGAAGCCCCGCTGTCGTTTTCACAGGCAACTCTTGGGGGAAAAATAGAAGTGCAGACAATCAATGGCACTGCAAAAGTCACTGTCCCGCCCGGCACACAGACTGGAGTGATTTTTCGGCTCAGGGAGGAAGGCGTCAAAAACTTCCGCACAGGAAAAACCGGTGACCAGTACGTGAAAGTCATACTCAGGACACCTGAAAAACTGTCAAAAAAACAAAAAGAACTCTTCGATGAACTGGGCAAAGAAGAGGGAAAAAAAGGCAAAAACAAGGGATTTTTGGGGTTTTAAGCCCCCAAGCAAAAGTGTGAAGTATGATTTTAGAAGCAAAAACATTCAAAGAGGATTGCCAAAATGTAAAAACTTTAGCAGATACTTGTTTGTCAATTAAAAAAAACCTGAATTACCCCGTGCAAGATGTAAGAAATCAAACCTTGAACAATATAGAAAAAATTTCTGACTCTTCTCTGATGATACTTAACCTACTTGATTCTTGGGCAATTGAAAGTCCTAACCAAAAATATGTAATTAGCCGACTAATAGGACTTGAAGAACCTGATAAGTCTAATGAAGTTGTTAATATGATTAGCAAAATGACAAAACTTGGATTTGTTTTGTTGTCCCAATTTCAAATTGAAAATTGTACAAGAACACTTGCCAAAAATTTAGGAGCGCATAGCGGACAAAATAAATTTTACAGTGAAGCAAAAAGTCTAATTAATGCACTTAATCTAACGCAAGACAAATTGGAAATTCTTAATACTACTGCACTTATTAGAAATACATTGCACAATAATAGAGTCCACTATTCTTCGCATGGAACTAAAACAACAGTAATAAAGGAGGCAAGATATGAGTTCATTATCGGAGAGCATATTAATTGCGCCACTTGGAACCATATAACCCATGCTTTACAACACTCAGTTTATGTTCTAAAAGAAATTTTTCAGCACCTGCAGTTTAAATATTTTCCTTATTTTACTTATTTAAGGTGATTTTTGTGTCTAACATGACCATGGCTATTGAAGATAAAATGCACAAGAAGATGAGGGCACACCCTGAAGTCAAGTGGACTGAAGTTGCAAGAAAGGCTTTTGAAAAAAAACTGGCAGAACTAGAAACAGTAAAGGACCCCTGGAGGCAATACGCTTACAAAAGATGGGCCGAAGAAGGAGAGGAAGCTGACGAACTCTTTGAATTTTGAACCCGGAGACATAGTCGTAGCTGATTTGTTGTTTGCAGAACAAATTGGAATAAAAAGAAGGCCTGCACTCGTAATAAGCAATTCAAATTACAACAAAAACTCTGAAGACGTAATCTTGCTGAAAATAACTTCAAGTGCACCCAAAACAAAGTATGACGTTTTGCTTTCAAACAAAGACCTTAAAAAAGGCAACCTAAAAACAGAAAGCAGCGTAATGGCAGACAATCCTGTAACTACATACAAAAAAATGATTGAAGCAAAGATTGGAAAAATTTCAGAACAAAAACTAAAAGAAGTAAAGCAGAAATTAAAAGAGCTTTACGAATTATAAAAACGAGCCTCTACATAACGATTGGTTGTTTGATAAGGTTTTTGTGCCTTTGGCTTGAAAAAATTGATTAGATATGGAAAACAAGTTTCTGGAAAGCGAGAAAAAGTGGCAGGAATTCTGGGAAAAAAACAATGTTTACCGTTTTGACGAAAGCTCGAAAAAACCGGTTTTCCCGATTGACACCCCGCCGCCTACTGTGAGCGGGCGGATGCACCTGGGGCACGCGTTTTCCTACACGCAGGCAGACGCCGTGGCACGGTTTAAGAGGATGCGGGGCTTTAACGTTTTCTACCCGTTTGGGTTTGACGACAACGGCCTTGCAACGGAAAGAATGGTTGAAAAGAACCGCAAAATCCAGGCCAAAAATTTTTCACGAAAAGAATTTGTACAGATTTGCCTGGATGAAACAAGGGGCGCGGAAAAACTCCTGGAAAGCGATTTCCGCGCGGTCGGGCTGAGCGTGGACTGGTCAAGGCTTTACCGGACTATTTCCCAGGAGTCCCAAAGGACTGCGCAATTGTCTTTCATCGAAATTTTTGAGTCAGGCAGGGCTTACCGCAAAGAGGCGCCGACAATGTGGTGCCCAAAGTGCGAGACTGCAATCGCCCAGGCTGAGCTTGAGGACGAGGAAAAAAACTCGAAACTTTTTTTTGTCTCACTGGACATCGAAGGCAGTGGGCAAATAACCATTGCAACCACGCGCCCGGAAATGATGCCAGCGTGCGTGGGAATACACGTCAACCCGCAGGACAAAAGGTACAAAGGTTTGGTTGGAAAAAAAGTTTCACTGCCGTTTTTTGAAAGAAAAGTTCCAATCATCGCAAACCCGGACGTCAAAATGGATTTTGGAACCGGCGCTGTTTACCACTGCACTTTTGGGGGGCAGCAGGACGTTGAGTGGGCCCTTGCATTCAATGCCCCGTTAATTGAAATAATTGGAAAGAATGGAAGGCTGAACCAGAAGGCAGGGCAGTTCTCTGGGCTCAATGTCTTGGATGCACGCAAAAAAATTGTCGAGGAACTGCAAAAGATGTCGCGCATACAAAAAACAGAGGACATCGTGAACGTGACAAACGTGCATGAAAGATGCAAGACCCCAATAGAGATTCTGACTTCACGGCAGTGGTTTGTAAAGTACCTGGATTTGAAAAGCAAGTTCATTGAACAGGCGCGGAAAATAAACTGGGCGCCACTCCACATGCGCTCACGCATGGAAAACTGGGTAAACGGCCTAAAATGGGACTGGAATATTTCAAGGCAGCGCTACTTTGGCGTGGCTTTTCCAGCGTGGTACTGCAAAAAGTGCGGGGAGACAATCCTTGCGGAGAGGAAAAACCTGCCGGTTGACCCGCTCAAAGACTTGCCTCCGAAAAAATGCAGGTGCGGCTCAAACGAGTTTGAAGGGGAAAAGGACGTGTTTGACACGTGGTTCACGTCTTCATTGACTCCGCAGATTGCTTTGCGTTGGAGAGAGGATGAAAAATTCTTCAAAAAAAATTTTCCCATGGGGCTTAGGGTACAGGCGCATGACATAATCAACTTGTGGGCTTTTTACACGATTGTAAAAGCATTCCTGCATGAGAAAAACGTGCCGTGGAAAAACATCATGATTTCTGGCCACGCACTTGACCCGGCGGGGCGGAAAATGTCAAAGAGCCTTGGGAACACCATTGAGCCTTTGGCAATGGTTGAAAAGTACTCGGCTGACATGCTGCGCTACTGGGCGCTGAGTGCAACGCTTGGGGATGACTTGGCGTTCCAGGAAAAAGATTTGGTTGCCGGGAAAAAGTTTTTGACAAAGCTTTCAAACGCTGCGCGGTTCGTGGCTGAATCCGGCAAGGAATTTAGCCTTTCACAGGATTTGGGAAAAGCAAAATTGAGGACAAATGACAAGTGGATTCTTTCACGGTTAAATGAAACAATGGCCGATGCCACGAACAGCCTTGAAGAGTTCGAGTTTTCAAAGGCGCTTGCCGCAGTGAGGAATTTTTTCTGGCTCGAGTTTGCAGACCATTACCTTGAACAGGCGAAGTACAGGGTGTATGGTTCGGATAAAGAATCCAAAACGGCCGCCCTGCTTGTCTTGAACACGGTCATGTTTGACGTGCTGAAACTCTTGTCCCCGTTCATCCCGCATACAACTGAAGAAATTGCACAAACACATTTTCCAGGAATGCTTTCTGCAAAAAGCATTCACCTTGAAAATTGGCCGGTGGAAAGAAAGGCAGTGATGGATGAATTGGCAAAGAAAAACGGTGAACTTCTTGCATTAGTCGTGTCAGCGGTGAGGAAAGAAAAAACAGCCAAACAGGTTGCAATGAATAAAGAAGTAGCCAAGATAACCATTTTTGGGCCGTTAGAGCTTGAAAGCGTGCTTGAAGAAGTAAAGCAGACAATGAACGCAAAAGAGGTTGTGCTGGCAAAAGGAAAAGGCAGCATAGAGGTGGCAGAAGGCGTGTCACTGGAAATCGGGTTTTAGGAAGCTTTAAAAGGTAAAAAAACAAATTTGATTAGTAAAAAGCTTGGAATGGTTTTGTTTTATGAAAAAGGCAATGGTTGCTTTGGCTCTTGTGGCAGTGGTTGTCTTTTTCCTTGCATTGAATGCTTTTGGTGGAAGCTTTGAACAGGGGCTTTCTGAGATACGGGCTTCAGAGCAAAAAAATGGTGTAACTGAAGGTTTTTTGGTCCCTGCAGACAAAAGGAGCCTTGAGGAATATAAAAACGACCTCGTGTTCCTGAAAAGAAAATTCAGTTCTTCACCTGCACTGGCAGAGCTTATCGGTGTAAAGCTTGGGCTCGTTGAAACGGAAGAAAAACTGTTTTTTTTGGCGGATGAGTTTGGAAAAATAAACAAGCTTTCACCCAGCTGTGCACCGGGTGGAGAGGTTGAAATGCTCAAGAACAAGGCAACTGAAGTGAAGAAGAGTTTTAACAGCGTGCTTGCAAAAAGGAATTCTTTTGTCAAAAGCTTTCCGGTTGAATCTTCAAAAACCACAGAGGTCTCTGCAGAGGCTTTCCAGTCAACCGTGCAGGGTGCAAACAGGGGCGTTGACAGGATAGTCGAGATTCTTGACAACCAGTGCATGTTTAACTGATTGGTTTCACATTAGGGGGGATTTGTTTTGAAACTTTTGTTCCAGGGTGCAGAGGCAAGTGTTTTTGAAACAAGTTTTTTTGGCGAAAAGTGCGTGCTCAAAAAAAGAGAAAGCAAAGCCTACCGCGTGAAATGGCTTGACGAAAAAATAATTGCCGGGCGTACACGGCAGGAATGCCAGTTGTTGTCAAAGGCAAAAAGCGCCCAGGTAAGAGTGCCTGCAATTATTTTTGTGGACAAAAAAAAGGGGGAAATTTTTTTAGAGCACATCGGTGGAAAAACCGCAAAGAATCTGCCTGCAAAAGAGCTTGAAAAAATCTGTGCACTGATTGGCAAAAACGTTGCAAAACTGCATGATGCAGGAATGATTCACGGCGACCTTACTACCGCAAACATTGCTGAAGAAAAAAACGGGCTTGTTTTCCTTGATTTTGGGCTTGGTTTTTTTTCAGACAAAATAGAGGACAAGGCAACAGACCTCTTGGTGCTCAAAAAAACTTTTGCTGCCACGCACCACAAAGCAAAAAACGCGTGGAAAAAAACAACTGAAAGCTACATAATGAATTCTTTGAAGGGCTGGCAAGTGATTGGGCACATAACTGAAATCGAAAAACGGGCAAGGTACTCTTAGGCCACCCCCAGGGAACATTTTTATTCCTTTGCAGGGGAGTTTTTTGTATAACTTTTTAGTTGTTTTTTGGCTTTTCCTGCTCGGTACAAACCGGCTGGGTTTGCCAGTCGGTAATACAGTATTACCGCCCTTTCGCAGAAAGGGCACATACTGCGTTGCGGACCCTGCACGGGTTCTTGGACTGGAAAGGCGAAAAAAGCATTCAAAAATAAGGTGTTTTTTTTGGCAAAATCCGTGGAAAAAAAAGAGGAAAAAG
>JAUSEO010000003.1 GCA_030651515.1 archaeon
CTCGACTGACAAAAGCTTTGAAAAACTAAAAAAGGAATTCCAGTTTCTTAAAACCATAAAAAACGAAAAAAATAAGGGCTTTCCTTACGCACTAAACCAGGGGTATAGAAGCGCAAACGGGTTTTATCTTGTCCCGCTGAACAATGATGCAGTTGTTTTGAAAGGCTGGCTTTCCGAAGCAGTAAAGGTCATTGAATCGGATGAAAGAATAGCTGTTGCAGGCTGCACAGAAGTCAGTGCAGAGGAAGCAAATGACAGGCAAACTCTTAAAAATATAAGGGGCAGACCAAATGTCGAAAAAATGACTTTGCCTGTTGCGTGGGTTACAACAACAAAAATTGTTGAAAAAATCGGATATATGGACACTGGATTTTTTTCACCGATTTATGGGGAGGAAGCAGACTGGAATTTTCGTGCAAGAAAGCTCGGATACCGGGTAATCAGGGTAAGCAAATCAAATGTGATTCATTTGAGCAGCCAGGATACAAAAAAAATTCTTGGAAACAAAAAACAGTTCATTTTGATGAACCTGCACAGGCACAGGGCAATGCTTTTTAACCTTTCAATTGTTGACTTGCTTAGGTTCGCCCCTGGGCTTTCACTGATTTTTCTTACTTCCTTTACAAATGGAACTTTTTTTTACCTGCTTGAAAGCTATTGGCTGACGCTAAAGGACTGGCGGATTGTTTTAAATCAAAGAAAAAAAAAGAGGGCCTACATACCGTTTAAAGAGCCGACATTTACCGTAATTTAGTTAGTGAAAAAAAGCCAGATTTGAACCAAAAACTATTATAAATCATTTAACCAAGAGTCTATATATTATATAATTATTCTTGGTTTTTGAGCGGTTTGCATGTTTCAAACAAAGAAAAATCTCGTGTATCAGACTTTCAGGAGAAATACACTGGCAGGGATTACCAACCTTGCTTTAAGGTATTATGAAAGCCAAAAAATCCCTGACAAGCCGCATTACAACCCGACTGCGCTTCAAATTGAAATTACGACTGCCTGCAACCTTAAGTGCACGATGTGCGAACACACATACATGCAAAAAGTCGGGGACCACATGAAATTGGAGCAATTCAAGAAGTTACTTGACACAAGCCCTAATATCCAGACTTTGAACATCACTGGAATCGGGGAAGCACTCATGAACCCCTTCTTTTTGGACATGGTGGAATATGCAAAGAAAAAAGGCATTTATGTGTGGTTTTCAGACAACATGACTTTAATGACTGAAAAAACTGCACAAAGGTTACTTGATGCCGGTGTTGACTTCATTGCTTTGTCCCTGGATGGTGCCACTAAAGAGACTTTTGAAAAAATAAGGGTTGGGGCAAGATTTGAGCAGGTTTTAGAAAATACGAGAAGATTGATAAGACTTAGGGACACGCAGGGAAAAAAAAACCCGCTTGTTGGGATAAACTGTGTCGTGACTAAGGAGAACTATCTTGAAATCGAGCAGATGGTCCGGCTTGCACATGAAATGAAAATCGACAGGTTAATGTTTATGACAATTCTTGTTTCAAACAGCAACGGCGAATTTTCCCTTTACTCAGTGTCAAAGGCGGATTTGGACCAGGTTTTGGACAATGCAAAAAAACTTGCCGGTGAATTGGGGGTAAAAGTAATTGCATGGCCAAATCCTGAAGTAAAAATGTCAAAAGCTACTGGCTGTGATTACCCCTGGCAAAACCCGTATATTACCTATAACGGTGATGTACTGCCTTGTTGTTTTATCCCACAGGAAACAAACGGCAGGAACAGGGAAGAAAACATAATGGGGAATATAGTGAAAGAGGATCTTAAAACGATTTGGAATAATGAAAACTATGTTTCTTTCAGGCAAAAAATAAAATCTCCAAATCCCCCGATTTCGTGCAAGAAATGCCCAAAATTTTATGGGCTGTGCTGAAAAATTATTGGGCAAAGCTTTTGAGCGGTATGTTTCATGAGTGAAAAAATTGTTGTGACTGGCGGGGCCGGGTTCATTGGCTCACACATTGTAGAGAAACTTGTTGGAAGGGGTTTTGAAGTATCAATATTTGACAATTTTTCCACCGGGTACATTGAAAACATTAAAAGCGTGAAAGACAGGGTAAAAATAGTGCGGGGGGACATCAGGTGCCCTGAAGAAGTTCAAAAAGCGGTTTCGGGGGCAAAAGCCGTGTTTCACATGGCTGCATTTAGCTATGCAGAAGAGTCAATCAAAAAACCGGAAGAATACAACAGGGTTAACATTGACGGCACGTTCAA
Organism: archaeon; assembly: GCA_030651515.1. Lineage (GTDB taxonomy): Archaea > Iainarchaeota > Iainarchaeia > Iainarchaeales > GW2011-AR10 > JACQJF01. Next base: position 2,257 of record JAUSEO010000003.1, read on the forward strand.
TGTTTTGCAGGCCTGCCATAAAGAATCGGTTCAACGGGTTATTTTTCCAAGCACGTGCCTGGTTTATGGCGCCAATGCCGCGAGTGGAAAGCTGGAAGAATCTCTGCCTTTGAACACCACTAACCCTTACGGGCTTACAAAAGTCACGGGGGAGAACTATTGCAGGGTATTCACAGAGGTTTATGGCCTTGAAACAGTTTGTTACAGGATATTCAACGCGTATGGCCCCCGGATGCAGAACAGGGTTATCTCAAAATTTGCCGCCCTCATGTTTCAGGACAAGCCACCGATAATAAACGGGAATGGGGAGCAGAAAAGGGATTTTATTTTTGTTTCAGACATAGTGGATGGCCTCATTACAGGCATTGATGCAAAAAAGAGCCAGTGCGGGAAGTCTTATAACATTGGAACCGGCAAAGGGCTCAACCTGAAAAAACTCATAAAACTGATGAACATGCACATGGGTAAAAATGTTGACGCAATTTATAAGGACAGGGTAAAGGGTGAAACTGATTTGATAATCGCTGACACGGCCCTTGCAAGGAAGGAACTTGGTTTTGCCGCAAAAATTGGTTTTAACGAGGGGATAAAAATTACAATGGATTGGTTAAAAGAGGATTATCCAAAAGGGCCAAAATTCTGAGGGGGGTTTTATATGGGGGATATGCTGGTATTGGGTGGAGCAGGGTTCATCGGGTCTAATGCTGCAGACCGTTTTTTAAGGGAAGGGCATAGTGTAACGATTTTTGACAATTTTTCGCGTGTTGGCACGCCTGTTAACGCAGAATGGCTCAAGAAAAACCACCCAAACGTGGATATCGTGAGGGGGGATATAAGGTTTGACAGAAAACTTTTGGAGGAAACTGTCAAGGGCAAGGACCTGGTTTTGCACATGGCTGCACAGATAGCCATGACAAGGGCAGTGTCCAACCCCGAAGAGGACTTTGACATAAATGTCAGGGGGACAATGCATGTGCTTGAGGCCATGAGGAGGCAGAATAGCAGCGCGACACTGATTTTTGCATCTACAAACAAGGTTTACGGAAAACTCACGCACATCCCTGTAACTGAAAAGGAAAAAAGATACGATTACAAAGACCTTCTTGGCGGGGTTTCGGAAAATTTTCCACTGGAATTCAACAGCATTTATGCATGCAGCAAGGGTGCTTGTGACCAGTACGTCCATGATTATGCAGATACTTACGGCATGAACAGCGTTGTTTTCAGGCAGTCATGCATTTATGGCCCCCGGCAGTTTGGCATAGAAGAGCAGGGGTGGTTGTCCTGGCTCACTATTGCAAGCCTGCAGAACAAAAAAATAACTCTGTATGGAAACGGAAAACAAGTCAGGGATGTATTGTTTATTGATGATTTGGTGAACGCGTTTGAACTTGCACACAAAAAAATTTCAAAGACCAAAGGCCAGGTGTATAATGTCGGAGGGGGGCCAAAGTTCACTTTATCGCTCCTGGAACTTGTTGCGGAGCTTGAAAAGCACTTGGGCAAAAAAATTCTTTTTGCACATGGTGACTGGAGGCCTGGCGACCAGTACATTTTTGTGAGTGACATTTCAAAAATAAAAAATGACATTGGGTGGGAGCCAAAAGTAGGCCCTGTTGAGGGCGTGAAAAGGCTTGTAGAGTGGACAAAACAAAACACGCATTTTTTTCCAGGTTGACAAAGGAGATTTAAAGTGAAGATTTTTTATGCTACCAGCGTTCTTGGGGACATTGGCGGGAGTGAAGTTTACACACGCGACCTCTTAAAAGAGCTGATTAAACGTGGGCACGAGTTGTGCGTTTTTACCCCGTGCAGGTATGACCTTAAAAACGCTGAAATGCATTTTTCCCCTGCATGGGGGCACCATGCGTTCCACAAATTCCAAGCCCCTTTGCATTACCAGATGGCTTTAAGGGCTGCCGGGAAATTCAAGCCGGACATTGTCCAAAGCCACTCAAATTCTTTGATGGGGTGGATTGGAAGCCGTGTTAGAAAAAAACAAAAAATACCCCATGTGCTCCTGATTGAAAGCATTTCTTCAGACAACCACAATTTGCACACTAAAACGATTTTTGAAATGGAAAAAATGCTCTTGCCAAAAATAGATTTTGACAAAATAATTGTGTGGACAAAGCTTATGAAAGAAAAATTTTTGGTGCCCTGGGGGGTAAAAGATGAAAAAATCGAGGTAATACCCCCGGCAGTAAACATTGATACGTGGGAATTTGAAACAAACCCTTCAATTATCACAAAAAAATATGGCAAAAACCTGGTTACTACGATGAAGTCATTGTGGAGTACGAGCGCAAAAGGGGTTGAATACATCATTGAAGCCATGCCTATTGTCTTTGAAAGGCACCCCGAGTACAAGTACGTTATTTTTGGCGGTGGAAAAGAAAAAGAAAACCTGGAGAAAAAGGTTCAAAAAATGGGGCTTGAAAACAAAATTATTTTTCACGGGTATATACAGCCAAGCATGTGGAACAGCGTGGCAAAAGCCACAACAGTTGCCCCACATTCTTTTGTGTATGAACTCTCGATTTCAATGAGCCTCATGGAGTATATGGCAAGGGGCGTGCCTTGTGTTGTAACAGACATTGGAAGCACGAAAGAAATAGTCGGGGATTCTGCACTTGTCGTAAAGCCAAAAAACCCAAAAGCAATTGCTGATGGCATAAACAGGCTTATAGAGGACAAAGAGTTAAGGAAAAAACTGGGAAAAAAGGCAAAAGCGCTTGTTAAAAAAAAGTACTCGATTAAAAACACTGTAGACAGGCTTGAAGAGATATATTCAAAACTGGTGAAAAAAGGATGATGCCTGCAGGAATATTTCTGCATGGGCTGGCATTTGGGCGATAATGCATGGAAACTGTGCTTGTTACCGGCGGAGCCGGTTTTATTGGAAGCAATTTCGTCAAATTTCTTTTGGCAAATAACCCAAAAATCAGCATCATTAATTTGGACAAACTTACTTATGCCGGGAATATTCAAAACCTGCGGGAAGTAAAAAACAATCCACGCCACATATTCCTAAGGGGGGATATTTGCGACAAAAAAACCGTGGAAAAAGCCATGAAAAAATGCGGCACAGTGTTTAATTTTGCTGCTGAAAGCCATGTTGACAAAAGCATTCAAAACGCGTCTGATTTTATTAAAACAAATATTTTTGGCACGTTTGTGCTCCTTGAAGCAGCAAGAAAAAACAAGGTTAATAATTTTGTGCAAATTTCAACAGACGAGGTTTATGGCAGCATAAAAAAAGGCAAAGCAGTGGAAAAACAGCCCCTTAACCCATCAAACCCTTATTCTGCTTCAAAGGCCTCTGCAGAGCTTATTGCCTTAAGTTATTTTAAGACACACAATCTTCCTGTGAAGATTACGAGAAGCTCTAATAATTTTGGGCCGCACCAGTTTCCTGAAAAAATAATACCGCTCTTTGCCACTAATATTTTGGAAGGGAAAAAAGCAGAGGTTTATGGAAGTGGCTTGAATTCAAGAGACTGGCTTTTTGCAGAGGATAACTGCAAAGGAATTTTTTTGGCTGCTTCAAAAGGAAAAAACGGGGAAGTTTACAATATTGGCGGTGGAAACGAGGTGAAAAACATTGACTTGGCAAAAAAAATAGTAAAGCTGCTTGGCAAAACCCGGGAAGATATAACGTTTGTAAAAGACAGGCCCGGGCATGATTTTCGCTATGCACTTGACTCTTCAAAAATAAAAAAACTCGGTTTTTTTCCTTCAAAAAATTTTGAAAAAAACTTGGCGGCTACAATTGAGTGGTACAAGCAAAACGAGTGGTGGTGGAAGCCACTAAAAGGGAAAAAAGGGGCATTCTGAATGGTGAAGGGGGTTATTCTTGCAGGCGGTACCGGCTCGAGGCTTTTTCCGCTCACTAAAATAACCAACAAGCACCTGCTCCCGGTTTATGACAAGCCAATGATTTATTACCCTGTGAAAACCCTTGTTTCTGCAGGAATAAGGGATATACTGATTGTGAGCGGGGCAGAGCACGCGGGGGATTTTTTGAGGCTTTTGGGAAGCGGAAAAGAATTCGGGGCAAAATTCACTTATGAGATACAGGAAAATGCGGGTGGAATCGCTGACGCGCTGAGGCTTGCAGAGGGCTTTTCGGGCGGGGAAAAAATCGTGGCAATTCTTGGCGACAACATTTTTGAGGATAATTTTGCAGCGCACGTAATGGAATTCGAATCAGGAAAAAGTGAAAGTGCAATGGTTTTTCTCAAAAAAGTGCCTGACGCCAACCGTTTTGGCGTAGCAGAACTTGAAGGCGGAAAAATAAAGGGGATAGAAGAGAAGCCAAAAAAACCAAAATCGGATTATGCTGTCACTGGACTGTATTTTTACCCAAAAAGTGTTTTTGACGCCATAAAACAGCTCAGGCCCTCTGGACGGGGGGAGTATGAAATAACTGACGTGAACAATTATTATGCAAAGAGCGGAAAAATAAAGGCCAACATATTAAAGGGTTTTTGGAGTGACGCCGGTACTTTTGACTCGCTTTTTCGGGCCTCTGAATTCGTGAAACAAAAAAAACTGCAAGGGTTTTGAAAAAAAATGCTTTCAGCATCTATAGTCGTGATGACTTACAACAGGAAATATGTTCTCAAAAAAACTGTTGAAGCCATGCTTGGCCAGGATTTTGAAAGCCTGTTCGAAATCATTGTCGTGAATGACGGCAGCATGGATGGCACAAAAGAAATGCTTGAAAAAAATTTTGGGAAAAACAAAAAATTAACAGTAATTAACGAGGAGCGCAGCCTCCCGTGCAAGGCGAGGAACAACGGGATAAAAGCCGCGAAAAATGACGTAGTTGTGATCATGGATGATGATTGCATTCCTGAGAAAAAATGGCTGTCTAAAATAGTGAACGGTTTTGACGACAAAAAAACAGGCATTGTAACTTCGTACAGCAGGTTTGGCGGGACCTCGACTGCTTTCAGAAGAGAAACTCTTGACAAAATCGGGGGCTATGACGAAGAGTATGGTTATTACAGGGAGGACACTGACCTTGTTTTCAGGGTTATGGAAAAGGGTTTTGAAGCAAGGTTTGTTGATGCTGGTTTTGTGCATGAGCATGAAATAGAAAAACCCAAAGGGCTCCTGGGGCTGGCATGGTATGCGCTTGAAAGAGCAAAGTACCACAAAAATGACGTTTTGTTGTACAAAAAACACCCGCGCCTTGCAAAGGGTTTTTTGGGGGTGAAACTTGGTTTTCTTGTTGACCCTCGCATGGATTTTGCGGCTGCAACGGGAACCTGGCACGCGGGGGGAAAAATTAACTTGAGTTCGCCGCGTGGAATAACGTTTCTTCAAAACAAGACCCCATTCCATGGCGTCATTATAATTGCCGGGGCCATTGGATGGGTATTTTTGGTGAAGTTTTTCAGGCTCACTGCAAGCCTGAGGTTTGGAAAGCTTTTAATCTGAATGAAAACAAAAAAAATGGTGGTAAAAAGTCATGAAGATGATTTTTGGCGTCATGGTGAAAAAACTTTCGCAGATAAAAGACGAGCGGGGTTTTTTGATGGAGATGCTTAGAAGCGACTGGAAAGAGTTTGAAAAATTCGGCCAGGTTTACCTGACTGTGTGCAAGGCAGGGTATGCAAAAGCATGGCATTACCACAAAAAACAAACAGACCACTTTGTGTGCGTAAAAAATAATGCCAGGATTGTGCTGTATGACAACCGGGAAGGCTCTTTTACACGCGGTTTGTTGAACGAGTTTGTCATTGGGGAAAAAAACCCTCTTTTGGTCAAGATACCGCCCCTCGTGCTGCACGGTTTTAGGGCTGAGGGAAAAAAAGATGCTTGCATTGTCAATATTCCAACGGAATTGTATAACTATGAAAAACCTGACGAGTTCCGTATTCCATTCAATGACGCGCTGGTGCCTTATGACTGGAAAGTAAAAAAGGGTTTTTGAACAATGCACACGTTCATAGTCGGGGGTGGTTTTTTGGGCTCCAAGATTCAGGATTATTTTTCCCAAAATGGCGTGCAGACAACCACGACTTCTTTTGAAAGCAAAAATTTTGAAAAACTTGACATTATGGACAAAAAGGCGGTTGAAAAGTTTTTTTCATACCACAAGCCAGAGAACAGTGTTTTGTGCGCTTCAATGTCCGATGTCGAACAGTGTGAGGCGTTCCCGGAAAAAGCCCGTTTGATTAACGTTGAAGGAACGCGGAATGTTTTTGAGGCCTGCAGAAAAAACCGGTCCAGGTTGGTTTTCATTTCATCTGACTATGTTTTTGACGGCTTGAAGGGCAATTATTCTGAAACAGACACAGAAAACCCGATGCAGGTTTACGGCAGGACAAAGCTTGAGGGTGAAAAAATAGTTTTACAGGAACCAGAGAACTTGGTAGTGCGGGTTTCTACTCTCTATGGTTCAAGCAGTGTAATGAAAAAGACTTTTCACTGGCATGTTGTTGAAAGGCTCTCAAAAGGGGTTATAGTTCCTGCGGCTTTTGACCAGGTTACATCCCCCACACTAATTGATGATGTTGCAATAGCTTTATTCAGCCTCGTTGAAAAAAACAAGAGCGGTTTGTTTCACTGTGCCGGAAACCAGGCCTTGACCAGATACGGGTTCGCGCAAGCCATAGCAAAAAAATATGGTTTTGACGAAAAGCTTGTCAAAAAGGTTTCAATGAGGGAGTTCAACTGGCGGGCCAAAAGGCCTGCTGATTCATCGCTGAGCATTAAAAAGCTTAACAGTCACCAAGTGTTTATGAAAAACGTTGACCAAGGGCTTACGCATGTGCTGAATGGCCACGCAGGGGCATGAGGTGTTGTCTTGAAAACAGTTATTTTGTGTGGCGGCAAGGGCACGCGGATGGATAACCTGACTGAAGCCATTCCAAAGCCGCTTGCAATTGTGGGTGAAAAACCAGTGCTTTGGCACATAATGAAGATTTATTCATCGCATGGCTTTGACGAGTTCGTGCTCTGCCTTGGCCATAAGGGGGAAAAGATAAGGGAGTATTTCAAAGAGAATAACAATGAAGAGTGGGGCATAGAGTTTGTCGAAACAGGGCTTGATGCTTCAAAGAGCCAGCGCCTGGCAAAAGTTGATGGCCTTGTGGGGGAGCGTTTTTTCGTGGCGTATGGGGATGACTTGGCGGACATTAACATCAAAGAGCTTTTGAAGTTTCACGGGGAAAAAAAAATGACTGCAACTGTCACGGCAGTGAGGCTTGAAAGCCCTTTTGGAATCATTAACATTTCCAACGCGGGGGTTGTAGAGAGTTTTGAGGAAAAACCTGTTTTGGACCACTGGATTAACGGGGGTTTCATGGTTTTCACAGACAAAATATTCGATTACTTAAAGCTTGGAGAGCTTGAGCAAGAGGTTTTTAAAAAGCTTGTTGGAGAAAAACAATTAAACGCTTTTAGGCATTTTGGCAAGTGGAAGACAATGAACACGCTTAAGGACAACGCGGAGCTAAACGAGCTGTGGAAAAATGGCAGGGCTTTTTGGAAGGCGGAAAAATGAGTGATTTTTGGAAGGGCAAAAATGTTTTTGTGACAGGTGCTGATGGCTTCATTGGCAGCTGGGTTGCAAAAGAACTGGTTGGCAGGAAAGCCAATGTAACCGTGATAGTGCGGGACATCAAAAAGGAAGCCTGTTTTGACCTGCATGGCCTTCGCCCAAAAGTCAACGTTGTCCAGGGCGACATAGTTGACTTGGCTGTGCTTGAGCGGAGCATTGCAGAGTACGAAGTCGGGTACGTGTTTCACCTTGCTGCACAGGCAATTGTTGGAATCGCGAATAAGAGCCCGCTTTCGACTTTCGAGTCAAACATAAAGGGAACCTGGAACGTGCTTGAAGCGTGCAGAAAAAAAGAATCCGTTAAAGGCCTTGTAGTGGCGAGTTCTGACAAGGCTTATGGCGTGCAGGAAAAACTCCCCTACACGGAAGACAGCCCGCTTCTTGGGACTTACACTTATGATGCTTCAAAAGCCTGTGCGGACATTCTTGCAAAAAGCTATTTTGCAACTTATGGCCTGCCGGTTGCGATTACTAGAAACGCCAACACTTATGGCGGGGCGGACATGAATTTTTCGAGGATTGTCCCGGACGCTATCAGGTGCCTCATAAAAAACGAGACTTTTAACATCAGGAGCAATGGGGAGCCGGAGCGCGATTACATGTATGTTAAAGACGCGGCAAGCTCCTATCTTGCCCTTGCGGAAAACATTTCCAGGAAAGAAGTCAGGGGCGGGGCTTTTAACTTTGGCACGGAAACACCGATAAGGGTTGTTGAATTGTTCAAAAAAATCGCAAAAATCTTTGGAAAACCCAGTGCCACCGTTAAGATTCTTAACGAATCCAGAAACGAGATTCCCCGCCAGTACCTGTCAACTGAAAAAGCCAGGAAAATACTTGGCTGGAAACCGGCTTACAGCCTTGACGGCGGGCTAAAAGAAACCATTGACTGGTACAAGTTGTATTTTAAAACTAAAAACTGAGTTATTTGTTTTGGCTTGCTTTTTTTCCATTCTTCAGAATTAGCCTGCATTTTTTCCTTCTTCAAAAAAAAATGTCAGCAGTTTTTCAGGCCCCACTTGTATGGAATGTTGTTTTTGAACGGGTCTATTCTTGTTATCTCTTCCGGGTCGTGTGGTATGGTTGCACAGTTTGCGACTATGGCAGTCTTTGGGCCGATTCCCTTGAAACCGTTTACCACGCCTGGCGGGACCGTTACCAGGGCGTAGTTGTCCTCGCCAACAAATAGTTCCACGAGTTTTCCTTTTGTCTTTGAGTTTTCGCGCTGGTCGTAAAGCACAAGCTTTATCATGCCAAAAACCACTGCATAGTTTATTGTCATTTTTTTGTGCAGATGCCAACCCTTTATTACTCCGGGGTGGACAAAGGAAAAGTAGATTTCGCCGAATTTTTCAAAGTGCCTGTCAGTGGCTTTGAGCATGTGCATTACTTTGCCACGCTCGTCAGGAATCTGTTTTAAGGGGATTACCTGGACTCCTTCTATAGTGCTTTCCATACTAAGAACTATTAGTGCAAGGGTTTTTTAAAAAAATAACCCCTAAAAAGTCAGTTAAAAAGCCCGTTTTTTCGGGGCGTGTGAGTTATGAGGGTCTTGATTACAGGTGCAAGCGGTTTTATCGGGTTTAAACTTGCAAAACTCCTGTTGCTGCAAAAACACGTGGTTACGGGGACTTTTTCTTCAAACAAGCCACCAATAGAAGGCTGCCACGTCACAGAGCTTGATGTGACTGACAAAAAAATGGTTTCAAGGGTTTTTTCCATGGCAAAGCCTGAAGTGGTTTTTCATTTAAGCGCCATCACGAATGTGGATTTGTGTGAAAAGGACAAAGGCCTTGCATTGCGCGTGAACGTGGATGGAACCAGGAACATTGCAGGTGAGTGCGAAAAAAATGCGGCAAAAATGGTTTTTGCCTCAACTTCGGCTGTTTTTGGGGGGAAAAAAACTTTTTTCGAGGACAGTGATTATTGCCCTGCAAATTTTTACGGGGAAACAAAAATGCTTGCAGAAAAAATAATTAAAAAAGATTGCAGGGATTTTGTAATCGCCAGGACCGACCACCCGTACGGGTGGAGAACGCAGTGGCAAAAAGACAACTCGGTTACCAGAAACCTGAAAAAATTTGCAGATGGATTAGAAGTCAAAGATGTTGTTGACTGGTTTAACACCCCGACTTATTCAGAAAACCTGGTTAAGGCGCTTGCCGAAGCCACGGGGAAAAAACTGGGGGGAGTATTCCATTTTTCGGGGCCGGATTTTTTGAACCGCTATGAGTTGGCTGTTAAAACCGCCAAAGCTTTTGGCTTTGACCCAAAAATGGTGAAAAAAATGCAGTCAAGCGAAATGCCAATATTGGCGAAAAGGCAGAACTGCAGGCTTGACAATAAAAAGACACTCTCATGCATAAACACAGAGTTTTGGGGAGTTGACAAGAGCCTCAAACACATGGCCGGCAGTGCATCTGGGGCTGACCTGGAATTGGTAGGTTTAAATTAATTTGCCACAATTTTTTTGTTTGTAATGAAACAGGACATCCGGGTGGTAACAGAGTGCAGGACCTGCAAGAGTGCCAAAATCAAGGAGTTCCTCTCACTTGGAAGCACGCCCTTGGCAAACAGCCTGGTGGCAAAAAGCGAGTTGGAAAAACCTGAAGAAGTTTTCCCGCTTAACGTGGTTTTTTGCCCCAAATGCGGCCTGGTGCAGCTTGGGCATGTGGTAAAGCCGGAGAAAATGTTCACCAATTATCTTTACCTCACTTCTTATTCATCCACCATGGTTAAGCACCTTGGAGAGTTTGCCAAAGAAGTGGCTAAGATTTCTGGTTACAAGAATGGCCTTGTAGTTGACATTGGGAGCAATGACGGGACTTTTCTTGCCAGTTTTAAAAAAATAGGCTTTGATGTTCTGGGGGTTGAACCTGCAAAGAACATTTCTAAAACCACTAATGAAAAAGGCATAAGGACGGAGAATGTTTTTTTCAACATTGAGAACTCTAAAAACATCCTGGAAAAGTACGGCAAAGCCAGGATAATTACAGGAACCAACGTGTTTGCCCACGTGGATGACCTTGACGGCCTTGTGGAGGGCGTAAAGATTCTTTTGGATGATACTGGGTTTTTTATAATAGAGTCACCGTACCTGCCTGATTTGCTCCACAAAATAGAGTTTGACACTATTTACCATGAGCACCTTTCATACTTGTCGCTAAAACCGCTCGTGGTTTTTTTCAAGAGGCACGGCATGAAGGTAATTGATGTAAAAAGGACAAAAATTCATGGAGGCTCGATAAGGCTTTACGTGAAAAAAAAGCCGGAAAAAACAAAGCCAAAGAAAAGCATTGAGAGGCTTTTGCTTTACGAGAAAAAAAACGGGATAAACTCGTTTAAGACTTTCAGGGAATTCGCGCGCAAAGTCGTTGCACTCAAAAAAGAACTTATATCACTTTTGGGAAAACTCAAAAACGACGGGAAAACCATTGCGGGGTATGGGGCCTCTGCCAAGGGCAATACTCTGCTTAACTACACTGGCATTGGAACTGAAACGATTGGATTTATAGTAGATAAAAACCCGCTCAAACAGGGTTTGTATGCCCCAGGTTCGAGGATAGAGATTTTTTCACCCGAAAAACTGGTTCTTGACAGACCGGATTACGTTCTACTCCTTGCGTGGAACTTCAAGGAAGAAATAATCAAGCAACAGCAGGAATATGCAAGCCTTGGAGGAAATTTTATAACACCCGTGCCGTGGCCAAAAATTTTATAGAGTGTTAAAAATGACGTACGAACTTTCACTTGCAATTCCAATTTACAATGAAGAAGCGTGTGTTGAACAAGTAATCACAGAATTAGTGGAAGAGTTTAAGGCAAGAGGCATTGCACTTGAACTGATTTTGGTAAACAATGGGTCAATTGATTCGTCAGGTGAAATAATTGAAAAACTCAGGCAGAAATTTCCAGGAACAATAAAAACAATTCACTTGAAAAAAAATGCAGGAATTGGCGGCGGGGTCCTTGCAGGAATGAATGCAGCAACAGGGGAGTTTGTTGGTTATACCTGTTCTGATGGGCAGATAACTCCTTCAGACACTTTCAGGTTATTCAGGCTTGTAAGAAACGGAGACTACCATATTGGAAAAACTGTAAGACTTGTGAGAAATGACGGGATTTGGAGAAAATTCCTTTCCGGCGGCTTTTGGTTTATGGCAACTTTGATGTTTTGGAACAGGTTTGACGACATAAATGGTTACCCAGTGATGCTTAAAAGAGAGCTTTTCAAAAAACTAAAAATCAAGTCAAAATCATACATGCTTAACCTTGAATTGCTCTTAAAGGCAAGAAAATACCATTTAAACGTCGGAGACGTTGAAGCTCCTTTTCTGGAAAGGACAGGCGGAAGAGCACACGTGAACCTTTATACGCCGCTGAGGTTTTTTCGGGAACTTATTGAGCTAAAAAAATCTGGAATTTTGAAGGAAAAACTTGACCTTTGAAAGACTAGTCCGCAAAGACTTCAATTGTGTCCTGCTTGAAAAAAAAGCCCAAAAAAACCGAAAAAATGGCTGAAAGCAAAAATACTGGAACAATAGTAAGCAAAATTGTCAAAAAATAAAATGTTTTTTTTATTTTTCCGGAATTTATTTTTTTGTTTTTGATCAGCTTGTATAAAAAGTTGAATTCCATGCCGGCCAAATTATAAAGTGACTGCACAAGACCAAAAGGATCATATTCAAATGAAAACCTTGAAAACTTTTTCACCTTAAAACCGGATTTTTCCAAAAGAAGGATAAGTGAGGCCGGCGAGTACACTATAAGATGGCGTGGCGGGTCCAAGTGAAACCACTTGCATCCAAAAACATTGAAAGAAAAAGAGCCGGCGTTTGGAGTTGCGATGAACAATGTTCCGCCAGCCTTCAAAAGTTTTCTTATTTTTTTAAGCACCAGAACAGGATCATTTACATGCTCTATAACATGATAAAGGGTTATAAGATCAAATTTCTGCGCGGATTTAAAGTTTTTTATATCGCCATAAAATACCTCAGCCCCTTTTTTTCTTACTTTTTCAAGGTAAGGCAAGGAGTATCTTGAAACCTCTTGCCCAGAGCAGTTCCAGCCTTTTTCAAGCATTTTTTCAAGAAAAAAACCGCTTCCGCACCCTACGTCAAGAATTCTTCCAGGGTTGATTTTTTCAAATTTTTTTGCACGAACATTTTGCAAAAAAACCGAAAGGGCGCCCGGTCTTTCATAATAGGAGTTTTTGTAATAGCCTGAAATTTTTATGCTAATTGTATTTTGGTCAACAAAAACAGTATCACAAAAACGGCATTGAAAAAGCCTCATTTTGCATTTTTCAAATTCATGGTCCTGGCAATAAAAAAAAGTAACAGAGTCCTTGGAACAGACTGGACAAATCATAATTTAATGGGTGTTAGAAATTTATATATTTTTATAGGAAATCATTTCATTTAGGCTTATCAAAGGCCCTTTCAAAAGAATGCAGGTAGAGGCTGCTTATTTTGTCATAGGAGAGTTTCCAGCCTTTTCCTAAAACATAATTATCTGCGGTTATTTCTTCGGAATTTATCGGATTGTGTTCCAAAAAATGCTCTTTTAAATAAATTCTTTTAGCGGTTTTTCTGGAAGCTAAATCCAGAAATTGTTTTATTTGCCGTTTTTTCATTTCCTGCAAACTGTAAATATTAATGAATGTATCTATAGAATTATCTTCAAAAAAAGGCAATTTCAAAGCGGCAAAAAACCACAGCCTTTTTTTTGCCAAGCCTTCCCTTGAAATAGAAGTCAGCCCCCTAGTGGTTTCATATCCTGAATAATCTAGTTTTTGCAGCACTTTTGGCAGGTAGTATTGGGAAATCAGCAGAGAACTTGGCAAATCCAAGATGACATAAGTGCATTTTGGAAGAGCTTTTATAAAAATGTACGCTAACCTGCCGTATCCTGCACCAAGCTCCAAGAATATGCTTTTTTCATCAGTATCAATTGAACTGTTTTCTAAAATATTATAAAATTCATCAATTGACTGGAGCAAATCCAAAGTGAATCTTTTTCCTTTGACCAAAACAACGTTTCCCTTCCCCCCGACGGTTGGTTCTTCTAATTGTTTTAGCAAGCCAAGATTGTCTTTTGCCTCAATGCTTTGGTAATACTGCCAAATTAAGGCTTCATAAACGCGTTTGTTTCCTAGGGCATATGCTGCAAAATGGCGGTTTATATATTCGTCTTTAAATTTTTCAAGGCCGTTGATGGTCAGTATGTCAGAAAACTGCATTTCAAGCACCGTCCACAGCGTTGACGGGGAATATATTTCGTTTGCCTCTGAAAGATCCTTTTTCATAAGTTTGTATAAGCCCTCGTATTTATTTTTTGACAAACCAAATAACCTAAGAGGCACTGCAACCGTTCTGTTTGCAGCGATGCTCAGCGCTTCCCTTGAAAAGCTTGACAAGCCAAGTTTTATAGTATCAGCCAATTTCATATTTGCCACTTTTAGAGCTATAAAAAATAAACAAAACAACAAATGATAAAACCGTTATCAGTATCCCTGCATAGTCAACTGTTGTTAATTCCTGTTTTAAAACTATTATTTTCTCAGCAGTTGTTTTAATTAGCATTCCTGGCTTTGCATTTTCTATTTCTAGGATTTCTTGGCCGGAATATGCTTTCCATCTTGGAAAAAAGTTAATTTTAACGAGAGCTTGGGGCGCTTGAGCCAAAAATACAACTTGCTGGTCTTTGTAATCTAAGAGTTTGCCGTTTTCAATTATCCCATTCGGTTTTTTATAAGTGAAAAGGGTTATTCTGTCGTAATCAAAAGGAATCAATCCACAGGACAGCAGATACTGTCTTCCCATGCCAGTAGTCGATATAAGATATTGCGTGCCTGTTTTTTCCAAAAGCTCATAAAAATTTCCACAGTTTTCGTCATACTGGCTAAATTGAAGGCTGATTTTTTCAATTTCTGGCATAAACAGGTAAACAAAACTGTTGGTTGAACTAAGACCATATTTTATCCCCGCAAATGCGGCGGCGTCATTTATCGGAGGAAATAGCTCAAAACGGGCATCTTTTGGGATTTTTCCAAGCAGCAATTCAATTTTAGCCCAGTCTATTCTTTCGCCTTCGACTTCAAGAGTTGAAAGACGCCTTGGAGGGGGTTCAAAATACTGGCTTAAGACAGACGGGTATGCCAGAAAAGAAACCAAAAAAAGTAAAATAAAAGCCAACGCGATTTTGGGACGAAGCTGCCTTAATTCAAACTCTTTTGATAAAACCATTAATGAAAGCAAAATCACAAAAATATAGAATGCATGAAATGAATGGTGAAAGACTTTTTTTAGAATAGGCAAATCAGGAGAAAAAATTTCTATTAAAGACAAAAAAAAGCCCATGACTATTAGGGTGAAGAGCCGCGGGTGATTTTTGTTGTTTTTCCAAAAAATCAAAACCAAACCAAGCAGACAAATTGAAAGAAAAAAAGTGGAAATTATTATTCCTACAGTCACTAATTGTATTCCTGCAAAGTCGCCAAAACCCGCAAGATAGTCCAAATAGTAAAAAAATGGAAAAAGCCAAAATGAGGTTAACCCCAGTGAAAAAACAATTGCCAGAAAAGCGCGCTTTAAATCGCTAAACGAACTGCATAAAAACAAAAATGAAACAAAAATAAAAACTATCGGAATTAAATGCGTAAGAATAGTAAGGCTTGTAAAAACAACTGCAGCCAAAAAAGTTTTTTTATTAAAATCTTTTTTTTCAAGAAAAGCATAAAAAGACACGAAGGCAAGAATAAAAAAAAGCCATGAAGTGAGTTCATAGTATCTGAAAAAGAAGTTAAAGGTAATTGGGTTCAATACAAAAACTAACCCTGCAATTAAAGAAACTTTTTTTTTAATTTTAAAAAGGTTGCCAGCAAATATGAAAGAAAAGGCAATTAAAACCCTTATTATAAGGGTGGCAACAGCCAAGGGCAAAGTGAAATTTCCAATCCCAGCACTTGCAATCAGGAAAGGCAGAACCCCTGGTAAGAACTGGGTAAATGTTCTGTTCGGGGTGCCCATCCCATAATTTTTGCTCCACAAATCCTTTGGAATATCAAAAATTCTTCCAGAATAGCCTGCAGCGTCAAAAAGGATGTCATCATAAAAAGATTTAATGAAACTAACTGAAAAAAGAAACAAGAATAAAAAAATCAGGACCACTGACAAAAAGTTTTCTTTATTGATAAATCTTGCCATAACAAAAACACATTTTTTAAAATAAATTATCCAACAAATATAATAGTGGAAGATAAATAACTATAACTTATAGTCAAAGTCTTTAATATTTGACCTGGCATATTGACTTTGACATAATAGCAAGTGCCCAAAAATTGTCAAAAATTAAGGGCCCTTGCTATAGTTGCCAAGGCACCCAAACCATGATTCGAGTTTTGCACCACGTCAAGCAATAAACCAAAAAGGTTAATAAACTCTTTAAGGCAAATTTGTATATAATTAAAATAATTATTTTAATTATAATTAAAATGCATATTTTAATTTTTTAATAAGTTGATTTTAGTTTAGTTATATGTCTTTAGTTTTTATGTTTTAACTTAAAGGGAAGCCTAATGAAAATCCTGATGTTGAACCCGCCATTTTACAAGAAATTCAGCAGGACAAGCCGTAGCCCCGCTGTTTCAAAAGGGGGGTGCGTTTACTACCCGATTTGGATGGGTTATGCAACTGGGTGCCTTGAACAGGCAGGCCATAACGTGAAGCTTTTGGATGCTACCGCTGCAAGCATGGATTACGAACAGGTTTACAAAGCAACCGAGGATTTTTCGCCAAAAATGATTGTAGTCGACAGTGTAACGGCTTCTTTTAACAATGATGTGACTGTTGTCAATGAACTCAAACAGCGCTTTCCGGAGTCTTTCATTGTAATGGTAGGGGACATGGTGACATCTATTCCGGACGAGGCAATGAATTCCACTAAAAACCTTGACGCTATAGCAAGAGGAGAGTACGATTTCACTTTGCGTGACATGGCAGCAGAACTTGTGAACGGCAAAGACTTAAGCAAAATTCTTGGTTTAAGTTATAGGGACAATGAAGGAAAAACCGTGCATAATGCCCCAAGGCAGGAAATTTCAGGCGAAGAGCTTGATAAATTTCCTTTCGTAAGTGAAGTTTATTCAAGGCACGTTGTCATTGAAGATTATTTTTACCCAAGCGTTCTATACCCCGAAGTCACAATCATAACCGGGAGAGGCTGTTATTACAGGTGCACTTTCTGCAAGTGGCCACAGCTTTTAACGGGGCATTCTTACAGGGCAAGAAGCGCAAAAAATCTTGTTGACGAATTCGAGTGGATTGCCGATAACCTTCCCCAAGTAAAGGACATAATGATTGAAGATGACACAATGACACAGGACAGGAAAAGGACAGCCGAAATCGCAGATGAAATCGCGATTCGCGGAATCAAGCCAACTTGGACCTGCAATTCAAGGGCTGACCTTGATTATGAGACAATGAAGAAAATGAAAGATGCAGGCTGCAGGCTAATGTGTGTGGGTTTTGAATCCGCAGAGCAGCAAATTTTAAACAACATCAAAAAAGGGACAAACGTCCCTAAAATAAGGGAGTTCATGAAAGATTCAAAAAAGGCAGGCATTTTGGTGCATGGTTGTTTCATGCTTGGAAATCAGGGGGAAACAAAGGAAACCATGAAAAAAACCATTGAATTTGCAAAAGAGCTTGACCCTGACACTGCACAGTTTTTCCCTTTAATGGTCTATCCTGGAACTGAAGCTTTCAAGTGGGCACAGGAAAACGGTTACCTTACTACAAAAAACTGGAAGGAATGGCTCTTGCCTGACGGAACCCACAATACAATTATTTCAACACCAGATGTAAGCGCCGATGAACTTGTCCGGGCTTGTGACAGGGGCAGAATAGAATTTTATCTGCGGCCAAAATTCATTGCAAGAAAGTTCAGGCAGATTGTTTTCAATCCGCGTGACATTCCAAGGACGGTTATTTCAACTTTTGTTTTTGCAAAATACCTCAAAAGGCATTTACAGAGAGAAGTGCTTGCAAAAAACTAGCCAGAAAGTTTTTTTTTTAAAAAAGGCGCGTTTTTATGATAAGGGTATGTGAACCAAACATCGGGAAAAAAGAGTTCGAGTACGTGAAAAAGTGCTTTGACACAAACTGGATTTCTTCCCAGGGGCCGTTTGTAACGGAATTTGAAAAAAAGTTTGCAGAATACTGCGACACAAAATATGGGACGAGTGCCACAAACGGGACTACTGCGCTTCACCTTGCCTGTGCAACGCTTGGAATCGGGCCAGGCGACGAAGTAATAATGCCTACGTTCACAATGATTGCTTCCCCAAATTCAGTCATTTACACAGGTGCGCGGCCTGTCTGGGTTGACTCGGAAATGGAAACCTGGAACATGGATGTTCCAAAGATAGAAAAAAATATCACGAAAAAAAACAAGGACATCATGGTGGTTCATACTTTTGGACTCCCGGTAGACATGGATCCAGTACTGGAAATAGCTAAAAAGCACAACCTCAAAGTCATTGAAGACGCGGCTGAATCACACGGCGCACTATACAAGGGAAAAAAAGTGGGTGGAATCGGGGATGTTGGGTGCTTCAGTTTTTATGCAAACAAGCTTTTGACTACCGGCGAAGGAGGAATGATTACAACAAACAATGAGGAATACAGTGAACTTGCACACACACTCATGAACCACGCTTTTTCCAAGGAAAGGCATTTCTGGCACAAGCACATTGGATTCAATTACCGCCTCACAAACCTCCAGGCGGCAATTGGCCTTGCACAGCTTGAAAGAGCTGAAGAACTATTAAACCTCAAGCTCAGTGTTGCAAGGCGTTACACCAAAGCCCTTACAGGCGTAAATGGAATCACTACTCCGCCACAGGCAAACTGGGCAAAGAACACTTACTGGATGTATGGAATACTTGTTGACAAAAAAAAGTTTGGGATTTCAAAAGACGATGTAATGAAAGAACTTGAAAAAAAAGGCATTGAAACAAGGGAGTTTTTTATTCCAATGCACACCCAGCCAATATACAAAAAAATGGGGCTGGATAAAGGGAAATATCCTATTGCAGAACGGCTTAACATGCAAGGATTATATTTGCCTTCCGGGACAATGTTGACAGAAGAGCAAATACATTACATTTGTGAAACTTTGATAAAGCTGAAGAAAAAGTGAAACTTTTTGATTGCAATTGCAAATAATTTTTCTCCAAAAACAGGAATTGGAAAATACTCGTTTAATCTTTTTAAAAAAGCAAGCAAAGAGATTCCTTTAGAAATGATTTATTTTGAGTCAAATGATAACAAGATTGGCCAAATGAATGGGGTAAAAAAAATAACCCAAGGTTTTAATTTTCCTTTTTTTAACAAAAGCATTTCTTGGTACTTTTATTTTCCCCCAAAAATACCCAAAGGATACGAGTTGTATCACTTGTCTTCACAGTTTTTGGCGCGGAGCGCAAAGTTTGTAAGCCCTTGCATTATAACGCACATGGATCTTGCGCCTCTTGTTCTAAAAAAGGAGTATCCATTTATTACACGGTTTTTGCTTTCAAAAGTTTTGCCGTTTTATGACAAAATGGAAAAAATAATAACGATATCTGAAAAGGCCAAGCAAGAACTAGTTGACTATGGTTTTGCAGATAAAGAAAAGGTGGTTTCTATTCCACTTGGTTTTGATGCCCACGTTTTTATGCCCAAAGATAAAATCGAGGCAAGAAAAAAACTTGGTTTACCGCTTGAAAAAAAAATTGTGTTAAATGTGGGGTCTGAAGAGCCACGAAAAAATATTCCTTGTTTACTAAACGTTTGCAAAAAACTGCAAAATGAGTTCAATGACTTTATGCTTGTACGAATTGGAAACAGAAACACACATTATGACGAAATGAAAAAAGGGCTAAACATTTTAGATGCAAATAAAGTTTCAGAAGAACTGTTGCCGTTTTAT
Source organism: archaeon (assembly GCA_030651515.1). Lineage (GTDB taxonomy): Archaea > Iainarchaeota > Iainarchaeia > Iainarchaeales > GW2011-AR10 > JACQJF01. The sequence goes on from JAUSEO010000003.1 coordinate 21,803, forward strand.
TATAGTGCGGCCGATGTTTTTGTTTTTCCCTCCACGTATGAAGGCGGTTTTGCTTATCCTCCACTTGAAGCAATGGCATGCGGTTTGCCAACAATTGTGGGCCAAGAGCTTGAAATTTTTAAAAACGGAGCAAGAATGACAAACGCTTTATCAGAAGATGAGGTTTTTGAAAGCGCAAAAAAAATTTTGTCCGACCAAAGTGAGGCAAAAAAATGGTCAAAAAAAGCCCTTGATGATTCTAAAAATTTTACACTTGATTTACAAGTAAAAAAAACCCTGCAGGTTTACAAAGACGTTTTAGGAAGTGTGGATTAAAATGAAAATAATTCATTTTGCAGATTATTTTAATGAATTGACTGGAAACCCAATTCAAGTGTATGCTAACGAGTTTAAAAAAAAGGGTTTTGAAGTGGAAGTTTTTACTTCAAATATGGTTCCAACTCCAGCAGGTTATGATGATGCCAAGTCGGCAATTAAAATAAAACGGTTTAAAGGAGTAAGATTTTTTTCAAAGTGTTTTTTTCCTGGCGTAATCCCTTATTTTTTGTCTAATGTAAAAGAAAATGACATTGTACACGCGCACGTGCTTGGATTTTTTTCAACTTTTGCTGCAGGTTATTTAAAGTTTTTTAAAAAGTTTAAGTTTGTCTTAACAGCCGATTATGACCCAATGTCAAAAGAGCAAAATTTTTTGTTAAAAGCGTTTAATTATTTTTTCTTTGTTGTTCCAGCAAAAAACGCGGATCTAGTTTTGTGTTTTACGCAAAAAGAAAAAGAAAAATTGGTTAAACGTTTTAACCTTTCAGAAAAAAAAATCAGGGTTTTGCCTATCGGAGTGTATTGGCAGTATTTTAACAAAAACAAGGGCAAGTCTTTTAGAAAAATCCTGGGTTTGGAAAACAAGTTTGTTGTTTTAAGCGTGTGCTATCTTTATAGGAAAAAAAATCTTGAAATGGCCATAAGCATTTTAAAATACCTTAAAGAAGAAGTCTGTCTTGTTCACGCTGGAGGCTGGCCTGACTTGGAATACAAAAAATACCTTGAAGAGTTGGTCAAGCAAAGCAACCTAGAAAATAGAGTGTTTTTTTTAGGTGATAAAAAAATTGATGAAATTGTAAAAATTTATTCACTTGCAGATGTTTTTGTAAATACTGGTTTTAATGAAAGTTACGCTATACCTGTACTTGAAGCAATGTCCAGTGGCTTGCCTGTAATTACAACAAAAGTTGGCGTCGGAAAAGAAATTATAAAAGAAAACGAAAATGGTTTTTTTATAGAAAACAAAAAAGACCTTTTAGAAAAAACCAGGTTTTTGTTTGAAAACAGATTATTGTGTAAAAGAATAGGTAAAAGAATAAATACTCATGGAGTTTATCGCCGATTTTCACATCCACTCTAAGTATTCCCGGGCTACCAGCAAGGACATG
>JAUSEO010000008.1 GCA_030651515.1 archaeon
TTTGTCAAAGCCAGCTTCTTCACCGCGTGAAAAAACCTCGACCACAAAATCCCCTTCCTCGCGTACCGGGAAACTGAAAGAAATTCCCTTGGATTTGCCAGGCTGGATTTCCTGCTCCGTGTCATAAAATGGCTCTGCAAAGAGGTTGAGTGTGTCCTTGCCATCAAAAAAACTTTTCCTGAAAAGCCTGGCTGTAGTCTGGACACTTGTTGCAGACAATTCCCCCGTGTTTGCAACTTCAAAACTTCCGCTCACTTCTCCCCTGGAAATGTCCACTTCTTTCTGCATGGAAAACACGCTGACTTCAACCTGTGCAGGCTTTTTCCCAAAGTACACTTTGCAGCCCCAGAGGTTTGGCCCTGAATTGCAGCGCGCGCTTACCTGTGCCTGGGTCCTTTCCCGTACATAAAGCGTGCGCTCGCTTGCCTTGATTTTTTCATCACTGCATTCAAGCCCATTGCAGCGGAATGAAACGCTTGTAGTGGCGTCGTCAAAGTTTTTGGCGTCAAAAAACTTGCCCTTTTCAAGCACGAGCATTTTTGTCGCGGCTTTTCCTTCAATGGATTTCGCAAAATCAATTAGTGCACTAATTTCTTTTTCCGGCTCGCTTGGGGTTTGCGGGAAAAAGACTGTTACAAGTGCAACTAGGGCAATGGCAATGATTGCAAAAACCACTAAGCGAAAAACAGACGACGATTGTCCTTTCTCGTTCATTTTTTTGGCCTCCGCTTGTGCGGCAGAACTTTGTTTATTTCCCATTTCAAGAGTTTTTCAAGTATTTTTGCAGCAATGAACACGCCTACACTTAAAAGTACAAATCCCTGCAGGTCTCCTATGCGGAAAAACCAGAGCGAGTAATCAGCTGCCCAGAGCTTGAGCGAAATAATGATGTAAACAAAGACGCCGATTGAAAAGAGTGCCAGTGCAATTCTTTCAAGTGCGTTCACAACACTGTGGTGTCTCATGCTTCACTTCCTCCAACTGAAACATGTTTTTGCATTTTGAACATTTTAATGATTTCCTTGGTGCTAGTAGCCTGTTCGGGTTTTTTGTCGGTCCTCACTGAAATCATGCGTGGAAACCTTAGTGCAAACCCTTCCTGTCCGTCCTTTCCTGCCATGTGGGTCGGGCTTTTTGTTATCTCATCCGCCCTTACCTCTATGACGAGTTTTGGTTCAACCCATTCATCCGGCTCTATCACGGATTCCACTCGTGCTGGCTTTTTCTTTACCTCAAGCTTGCTGAGTATTTGCTCAAGTTCTCCCATTTGTTTTTCACTCATGCCAGTCCCAATCTTGGTTATTGATTCAAAAGAATCTTTTTCCTCATTGTACACGGCAGTCAGGAGGCCGCCAAGGCCAAATTGTGTGCGTTTTCCTTTGCCCTTGAAGTAACCAATGACGACAACGTCAACCGAGTCATTCAATTCCCCCTTGTAGGAGCGTTTCAATTTTATCCATGCGAATTTCCGTGCACCTGCAATGTACCTGGCGTTTGGGTCTTTTGCAATTATCCCTTCAAGCCCTGCTTCGATGTTTTTTTTGAAAAACCCGTCTATCTCTTTTGGGTCATCAGTGAAAATGCTTGGCGTTGGGGAAATGACGCCTTCTTTTGGAACGAGTTTTTCAAGTGCACGCCTGCGCTCTGAAAAAGGCTTGTCAAGCAGGCTTTCGTTGTCAATCGTCAATGCGTCAAAAACAAATAGTTTGAGCGGGAGTTCTCCTGCCTTTTCTTTTATGTCATACTTTCGTTTCCTCTGCACCGTGACCTGGAAGGGGTAGAACTCTCCTGTTTTTTCGTTGAATGCAAGTGCCTCTCCCTCAAAAATAGCTGACTTGGCTTTCACGGTTTTTTTCACGGCCTCGACTATTTCCGGGAACATGCCCGTGATGTTCTCGCTTTGGCGTGAAAAAATTTTTACCTGCTCCCCTGTTTTGTGCACTTGCAGCCGGAAGCCATCAAATTTTGCTTCGACAATGCATTTGCCGAGTTTTTCAACTATTTCCTCTGCGCTTGGCAGCCTTTCTGCAAGGGTTGGCCGTATGGGGATTCCAGGGGTGATTTTTATTTTCTTCAGGCCCAAAAGCCCTTCTTTTTTCAGGGTTTGGGCGATTTTTCCAAGGTCGGGAAAAATGTTGTACTTTTCTTCGATTAGGTGGCGCACTTTCTGTTTTATCCTGCGGTCAAATTCTTCTTTTCTTGCCTCTTCCTTTTTTTCTTTGAGGTTTTCCTCGATTTCTTTTGCCCGTTTCCTGTTTTTTTCAACAAACTCTTTGGAATAATTCAATGCCAATGCGTCCATGATTGTCGGGTCGCCAATGCCTAGGCGCATGCTTCCAAGGACGATTCGTGCAATGAATTTTCCCTCGCTTGGGTTTGCCGAGTTGAACAACTCTGCAAGGAGGCGAAGTTTTTGTTCTTGGCTTCCTTTTCCGGAAGCCACCCTGATTTTTTCTAGGTTTGAAAAAACCTTTTCAAGTGAGAGTGATTCAGAGAACAGGGATGTTTGTTTTTTTTTCGCAATTATTTCACACACGACTATGCCCAGGTCTCCTTTTTCTAGAAACCTTTTTTCTATTTCTTTTCTCGTAAAACCCGTTGCCTTGGAAATGCTTTCCATTAACAGGTTTTCTCCAAGCCCAATTTCTTTGGTGGCGTAGCTTGGCCCAAGCAGGCCCTGGCTTAGGTACACGACTTGTGGAATTTCTTTTTCCGGTGGTTTTGACAGCATTTTGGCGACAATGACTGTCATTTCCAGGCGCGAAGAAACGCTCTCAATTTCATCAAAAAAGGCGGTTACCTGGGAAAAGAGCATATTAAAAGAAACCACTTTAGCCAACTTAAATTTAATGGCTTTAAGCTATCTTTTGTATTTTTAGGGGGTGATTCGGAAAGGGTGTCAGTTAAACAGCTGGCTATTTTCTATTTTTTTAAGCATTTTTTCTATTGCATCTTTTTCATACCATGGTTTTAAGGACATTAATTTTTCTATAACTGCACTTTTTTCTTTTATTTTCATTTGATTTCTTATATAAACAAGAGAGCCAAGAAGTTCCAATTCATTGTCACTTTTTACTGTGTGTGTAAAATCTTTTTTCAAATTTTTTATTAATTTATTTTCTTTTTCGCTAAGTTTTATTGACTTTGGCTTGATTTTCTGTTCAAATAAGTCAAAACTGTCTGCAGCAAGCTGAGTGCAGTAAGGTCCTTTTACATACCAGTTAAAATCATATCCAAAATTTATCCCGGTTTCCTGCAAAAGGTAAACTATTTTTTGTAACATTAGCCGATCTGGATATTCATTCATGTTTAATTCTTTTTCCGTGATTTTTAAAAAAAAGTTCCAGATTTTTTGTGTTTCTTTTTCCATAACTATCCAACTCCTTAACTTGTTTTTATTCCTTTATTTTTGGGATTTTCTCCTGAATACTTGAGCAAAGCTTCAATATCTTTGTTAAAAGCTCTTTAAACTCGGTTTCTGTTGAACTGATTGTAAGCCGCTGTTCAATCAATGAGTTGGCTTTTTCACAAAAAAGATGTAAATCATAGAGATTTGTAATGGGTTCCTGGTCCTTGGTTGGGCATTCCTTGATATAATTGTCAACTGCCAGAAAAACAAAAGTTCTTTTTGACATTGAATTAGTTTGCAGTTCATTTGCACAGTCAGACATTATAGTTAAACCATAGCGCAATGCTCTGTCAAGCCGGTTTATCCTTGTTCTTTCCTGCATTTCAAACACTCTTCCAGCTCCCTGCAGGGCCCAAACCATTTCGGTTAATTCATCTTCTTTTTCTATCTGGAACCCATCAAATGTGGGTGCATTTTCTGGCGGGCTGAAAGTTATTTTCGTTTTTCTTGATTTTTGTTCATCAATCTTTCCCTGAATTAAAAGATTTGTGGTTTCGAGTATTTTATTAAAAAACTCCAATGCTTTTTCCATGTTTTCAACCAGGCAGACTGCCTTTACTTTTCCATTTTTCTTTTCGTTTTTTGCAGTTCCGTTTATGCCAATTTTCACTGCCATTTCTCTGATTTCTTCCCTTAACCCAATTCCTTGAATGTCTGAAGAATCTTTGCCGCAAAACTCGAACTGCCAGTGTTCCATGTTGATTCATCTCCCGTTCGAGAAGCTTTTTAAGCCATTTTGGAGTGCATTGCCGGTGTGGCTATTTTTCCTTCAGAGTTTGTTTTAAAGTCTTTCTAAACAGAATTTAGTAAACACGCTCGTATTGCTGTCGGGTCGCAGGGCAGACAAATGTACGTCGTGTGAACTGCATCTTTGGTTCGGGGCCATAGTATAGCCTGGTCTAGTATTCGCGCTTTGGGAGCGTGTGACGCCGGTTCAAATCCGGCTGGCCTCATTCATTTTTTTAAAGCACGGGGTATAATATGGTTATTACCTGCGCTGTTCTAGAATTTTACTTAATCTAATTGGACTATAATCGGTTAATTCACAGCTGACATTAATAGTCTTGTTTTTGTTGTTTATTAACGGAAATTCATCTAGTTGGTTATTGTGTTTGTGGCCATGAATAACCCAACATTTCCAATCTTTTTGAACTAATGCTGGATCATGAATTAGGAAGAATTTTTCTCCGCCATAATCCAATATTGCCTGGTTGTATGCTTTGTCATAATGTACCTCTTCATGGTTTCCTTTGATAAAATATATTTTTCCTTTGAGTTGTTTAATCCAATATTCTGCGCTATGCCTTCCTCTTCCAAAAGTCATGTCCCCTAAAAATAAAACCAGGTCATTGTCTTTCACAGTATTATTCCAATTTTCTAGCAGTATTTTGTTCATTTCTTCTTTATTTTTGAATGGTCTTTTGCAGTAGCGAATTATATTTTCATGGTCAAAATGTAAATCACTAATTAACCATACATCCTCAGAAGTCTTTATTTCAGGCAACAATCTTTTTCCATTGTTATCTAAAATTTCATTTAGACTTTTTTTTGTTTGATGCCACCCTCTTTTGCTTAGAGCTTCGTCTCTTCTCAACAAATTTCTTTGCATTATATCATATTCACGCAAAATTTTTCCTTTTTTTAATAAAGTTATCCTCAAAGCGTATTCTTTCTTATGGGGTGGAGCCCTGCTGTCTAAATAATTCATTATTTTATAAAATTTTCCATTAATGTCTTTAAACGCAAGAGTGGAATGAAATTTGTATTCATCCTTGCTGGCGTGATCATATTCTTGCACAGAATTACAGATTTCAATTAGCGAATCGGCCAAATCCGCTCTTAATGATTTAAGCTCATCTGAAGGGGCTATATTAACATGGATTACTTTATCGTCAAAATTTCCAAAACCTTCCAATTCATAAGCAGGTAAATCATAAGATTTGCAAACTTTTAGAAATCTTAATATTAACTCTTTTTCATTATTGCAGCTAAACGGTCCAAATAGTGTAACATGTGGAACGACATGTTTTCTAGTAATGCCTTTGACTCTGAACTTTTTCGAAATTTCATAAATAAGATTTTTTAAATAATATTTTGTTTCTCCAGTCAAACGTAATCCAATAAGATAACGAGAAGATTTTTTGCTTTCACCATTGACTCGAAATAAACTTTTGAAAAAATTCAATAAATGCATAACTATGTCTAACTAGAATGGGTTTTAATTAGTTATAAGATTTAATGGATTTTTTGTCTTTTCGTCTTTCCTCAACCCACCTCCTTTTGGGAATTTTTTCTTAGGGCTCTGCTTTTTCTTGGCTTAAACCTTTCCCGCTTTCAGCGGTCGCAGTAACGAACTGATACCATGAACTGCACCGGAAACGAGGTTGGATATCGATTTATAAAAAGTTCATTTTTTCGTTATTTGACGAATATGTTGTCTGAGGTAAGACTTTTTAATCTAATTATATCAAATTATATTGGTGTTGTTTTTATGGAAGTGGAAGTGGTAACTCGAAAATGGGGTAATTCTATCGGAGTTACTTTGCCAAAAGAAGTTGTAGAGAAAGAAGGCATTAAGGAAAATGAGCGCGTTTTTATTGACATTCATAAGGAAAAAAAGACAAAGGTCAAGGATTTTTTTGGA
>JAUSEO010000033.1 GCA_030651515.1 archaeon
CGAGGGCGGTTTTGGCATCTTTCATTATATCCCAATACACGCTACAATTAAATAGAGTTTTTATGAAACTACAGACACTAAAAAAAGCAAGGCTCAAAAAAGGAATGCGCGTTTTAGTGCGCGTGGACTTTAACGAACCGATAGTGCACGGCAAGATTTTTGACGACTTTAGAATCCGGCAAACACTGTCGACTATTTTCTATTTGCTGAAAAAGGGCTGTACGGTAATTCTTATTTCCCATCTTGGGCGCCCACAGGGCAAAAAAAACCAAACAATGAGCTTGCTTCCGATATGTCGTTTGTTTGAAAAGGTGTTAAGGCGTGACGTTATTTTTGTCAAAAACCCCTTTTTACATAATTTTTCCGGAGACATAAACCGGGGAAAAAGCGTTTTTTTGGTTGAGAACATCCGGTTTTGGCCGGAGGAAGAAAAAAATAGCAGAGAGTTTGCAAAAAAACTTGCTTCTCTCGGAGATTTTTTTGTGAATGATGCGTTTGGCGTATCTCATCGGAATCACGCCTCTGTCTGTGGCATTTCGAAATACCTTCCGTCAGCGGCAGGTTTTTTATTTGAAAAAGAAATTTCTGCGCTTGAAAAATTGCTGTATCACCATCGTCGTCCCTTTTTTGTTTTGCTCGGCGGAGCGAAAGCATCGACAAAAATCGACCTCGTGAAAAAATTTCTGAAAGAATCAGACGGTGTTTTGGCGGGGGGCGCTATCGGCAATACAATTCTTGAAGCGCAGGGGTTTTCCATAGGCAGGTCGATTTCACTCAAGGTAACCAAAAGAAATTTACGGAACCGTATCGATATTTCAAGTAAAGAACTTTTTACGCTTCGCGACGCGGTTGTAACAAAAAAAGTCACTGCTCATTCCGGCACGGCAATCAGGCGCATCGGGTCTATTGGGAAAGGCGAATATATTGCTGACATTGGCCCTGAGACCGCCAACCTTTTTATCCGGAAACTGAAGACCGCGAAAACAATTCTTTGGAACGGCCCCTTGGGAGTTATTGAAATTGATAAATTTTCCGATGGAACGCGAAAGCTCGTGAATGCCATGAGAAAGATAAAGGCATATAAAGTTACGGGAGGAGGGGAGACGATTGCGTTCTTGAAAAAAAACAGGCTTTTTGGCGTTTTTGACCATGTATCAACCGGAGGAGGTGCTATGCTTGAATTTTTGGCGGGTAAAAAATTGCCGGG
>JAUSEO010000028.1 GCA_030651515.1 archaeon
GCGAAGCGGGGGCTGCCGGCGCTGCGCCCGGTTGCCCTGCCGCATACACTACCACCGAACCAAAAATCTGCGCACCAAAAAATACCGCGAAAATAAACGCACGTATATACGAAAAGAACCTGTTTTTTTGAGGAGTCATGGAACAGTTTGTTTATGTATACAGTATACCACATGACGGTACAGGTGGGAAAGTGCTGTGACGGTTGGCTGTCCCCTTTTTGAGGGGTTATTTATGGTTGGTTTGGCGAAGGTTTGGCGAAAAAAGTTATCCACAGTTTGTCCACAGCTTTGGGTGCTGCCTACTGTTGATGAATTGTGGGTAACTTTTCGTTGACAAAAAAATACCTATGAACGATAATTAAAACAGGCTGCGCTAAAGGTGCAGTCCATGACACGTAGGGAGGGAAAGCTGAACCCCGCCCACCGGCGGAGGCTCGCCCTTATGCTTTGCATAATGAGGCGGGCAGGCTATCTCTGCCCGTGCCCCACTGATGGGGTCTTGACGGGGTTCGGCTTGGTGTCATTTTAACCTACATTGATGTGGACAGGAGGAAAAAGGTGTTTGGCTAACTGATGCTTGTTTTTTGTGTAACCTATATATATGAATGAAACAAAAAAAATAGAGCTGCTGTTTATTTTTTCTTTTATCATTGCGCTGGGTAATGACCTATGGGTTCGCGGAAAAGAAGAAGGCATTGGCATGGTCATTATCCTCACTCTTTTTATAGGAGGACTGTACCTCATCGCCAGACAGTTCGGGCTTCTCGCACACAAAAACATTCTTTTACTCATTGTGCCCATAATGGTTTTAGTTGCAGACATTCTTTTATATACAAATACTTTTGTCGGCAGTTTTGTGCCAAAAATAGTAACAGTTGCGGTACTGGCCATTTTCATTCTTTCAACAGTACGAACCGACTCACTCAAACAATTATATTTACGCAACGATCGGTTGCTTTGGCGTGAGGATCGATATGATGCGCATTTGGGGTCGGTTTTTAAGGCGCTGCGCACGGCAAAGATGAAAAATGGCGAGGGGCAATCGCTCCTTATGCGTGTAGTCGTAGGAGTACTTGTTGCCCTTCCTCTCACCGCCATTTTTGTATTGTTATTCACCCAAGCTGATTTTATTTTTGCCGAAAAATTTAAAACGATCTTTAATGAAACGACACCCAGTGAAGTTGTGGAACACATTCTTTTTACCTTGTTTTTGACGCTAGTTGTAATTACACTTGCCTATACTATTTTTAGACAAGAAAACACCTAAAAATAAGCCACCGACAAGACACCAAAAAACGACAATGTAATAGCAA
>JAUSEO010000041.1 GCA_030651515.1 archaeon
GAAATCTTCGCTTTTAATGAAATTTCTGGGAGAAGCCCGCAGCAACAATTTCGGATGAAATTTGTCGGCATAACTTCGGAGGCTTTTCGTATTGCGGTTAGTGCCACTTTTCACTTCCAGAGGATAAATTTCATTATTCCATTGAAAAACAAAATCGACCTCCGCTTCTCTTTCGGAGGACCAATAAAACATCTCTTGCGCAAGGGTTTTCAGCAATTCCAGACAGGCGTAATTTTCAACAAAAGCCCCATTGTATTCTGAAAAAAGGTCATTGGGCTTTAAAATGATGTCAGATGATAAATTCAGGAGCGCGCCCAGCAAACCCGTGTCCAATAGATAGACTTTGAATTTTGAATAGTCGGCGTAGCCCGAAACCGGCAGTTTGGCAGCCCGAATTTGATTAACAATATGGATAAGCCCTGCGTTCCTCAACCATTCGATGCTTTGCTGATAAGTCGTGGAACGCGCGTTGGCTTTTACATCATTGTACATGAATTTCTTGTTCTCTTTAGCCAATTGAAACGCGACAGAATTCCAGATTTCTGCCACTTTAATGGCCTGGGAAGGGTCGGAATATTTGGAAAAATCGCGTTGATAGGCTTGAAGAATGTCATGTTGGATGTTCCTTGCCGCATTAATGTCCCGATGCCGAATGTAATCAGCAACAACCTCGGGCATACCGCCTAAAAAAAAGTACATTTTTAAGTGGTTGAGCAATTTTTCATGTAGAATATCGGGCAATGGTTCCAAAAACAGGAGTTTTTCAGCCAAAAGTTGTTCACCTATAGCTTCCAAATATTCTGAAAAACTCAAAGGGTAAAGCGTCAAAAAATTGACCTTCCCGACGGGAAAACTACTCGTTTTACCCAAACTGACCCCCAAAAGCGACCCCGCAGCGATGAGATGAAACAAAGGTGCTTGCTCTTGAAAATATTTCAGACTGGTGAGGGCTTCGGGACAAATTTGAATTTCGTCAAAACAGATCAAAGTGTCCTCGGCAACCACCTTTTTACCCAAAAACAAACCGATGTTTTCAATGATTTTTTGAGGGGAAAGTTCATGGGTAAAAATTGTTTTGAGGCTTGGCACTTGTTCAAAATTCAGGTAAACGTAGTTTTTATACTCGTTTTTGCCAAATTCGTTGATGAGCCAGGTTTTTCCCACTTGTCGCGCACCCTGCAAAAGCAAGGGTT
>JAUSEO010000068.1 GCA_030651515.1 archaeon
TTCAAAAATCGTGGAAATTGTTTCTGCACCGGCGTACATGTTTATCTGGGGGTTTTCAAAAGGTGTTTCACTTGGCGTTAGAGGCTGGCTGGATTTGGGGTCAACCAAGAGGCCAAAGACAATTGAAACATTTTCTTTTGGGTAAAAGGAATAAACATTGACCCTGTTTGGCTCACTGAAAAATGTTTCATCAACTGTATGCACGCCAAGGCACCCGATGCTGACGGCATCATACATTTCCACGGGATTTTGGGTTTCTTTTAGCGGAAAGAAGGCAAGAGGAACGACTGGCCCCTGTGGTTCCCCGGTTATTTCTTTTACAGCTGCATCTTTTTCTGCAACCCAGATTTTTTTCGGGGTTTCAGCGCTGATGCTGCTTACATCTGAAAGGATTTGGCCTATTTGCTCCAGCTTTGCAACAAAGGCAGTGTTAACTTCCTGGACTGGCGGTGTTTCCCCGCCATTTGGCTCTTCTGGAACTTCATAATTTGCATAATAATCCTCTTCGTATGGCAGGATAACCGCGACATCTGACGCGGACATGGATTCGCCCGGAGTTACAGTGGGAGTGTCTGTGCTTTCACCGCCAGTTCCCTGGCTTGGGGTTTCACCATCTGAAGGAACAACCAGGTTTTGGCTGCTTTCTTCACTTTGGGTTATCTCAATTATCTGTTCCTGCGTTGCAGAGCCCGGCTCCAAAACATCGTAGGAAGTAGTGGCTTCAAAGCTTGGATAAGATTCATCGCTTGGATATTGCGGGGCTTGCGGCACGGAAATGTAATCTGGGGAAGCTTCATTCTGTGTGGGGGCGCTGAACTTTTCATTTGCCAGGCCTTTTTGGTAATCGGCAAAAGAAACCTGCTCAGAAGAGACAACCTTGTCCTTCAAATCATTCTTTGGACTGCCGGCAATGCAGCCGGACAGCAGCAACACTGCAATAAACAGGGCTAAAAAAAGTTTTTTGCAAATCACAGTGTTTAATAGAATTTTTACAATATATAATGTTTTTGGTTGCGCTTAAAAGCAATGGAAATACCATTTTAGCATTTGACAATTCAGATTATTGTCCAGAGCATGTATGCGCCAAGGCCAAACAGGAACAAGCCGATTAAAAGCCGCATTAAGCCCCTGTGCTCTTTTCTCCAGGCTTCAAGTTTTTCAGAGGACGAGCCAATGTAAACCAGGAAGATGATTATGAAAAGCGGGAGAATGAAAACCAGGTTGTAAAGCAGCAAAAGAGGTATGCCTTCTGCCAGTTCGCCTGTTGAAATCATGCCAAGAATTGCCAGGTAGGGCGCGCCTGTGCAGGGAAGCTCAATGAATACCACAAAAACCCCAAGCAAAAATGCAATCAACAGGCTGAGAACCGGGTGCTCTGTCTCCATTTTGCCCATGTATTCCGAGTATTTTTTTATCCTTTCAGAGCTCCCTGGGATAAGCTGGAGCGAAAAGCCTTTCCCGTACCAGAAATAGTCCTTTATCTCAAGCAGGCCTGCAGCGATTGCAATGAACGCCGTAAGCCAGTAAAACTGTATCCCGATTCCCGTTGACTTGATGACAGTCAAAAGGCCGATTCCTGCAAGGAAATAAGTGATGTAGACTGCTGCCACATATATGAGGCCAGCCAAAAGCATTCTTGACTTTGACTTGAAAACCTTTGTCATGTATGCAAGCAAAAAAATCAGGACGCCAAAAACGCACGGGTTAATGCTGTCAAGTGCTGCTGCGGCAATTATGAGTTCCAGGGAAAGCTCTGCAGGCAAAAACAATCAGCCCGCACTGCACTCAGCAGGGATTGGCGTGGGCGTCCGGAGGCTTGCATTTGGCTTGTAAAACTCGTCAACGCCTTTTAGTATTTCACAAATGTTTTTCCCTTCCTCAAGCCCTTTTTTTGTCCTCTTGGCAATGTCAAAGCAGACAGAACAGGTTATGCCGTGCTTGTCAAAATCCCCGTTGTCGCGCCAAAAACAGTGCCGCGCGTGAAGATGGCCTTCGAATTTGCACCCGCAATAACAGGGCATTTTTTCAAGTGCCGCAGAGCCTTCGGGGGTTTTTGCCCACTCGTAAACCTCCCTCATTTCACCGGTGACGTGCGAAGGAATCTCGGCCTTGGCGGTTTCGGTTGAAAAAAAGAAATAACCAATTCCGCCAAAAAAAACAAGCACCACTAGGAGCATTATTGCCTTGTTTTTTTCCAAAACAGCATCAACCCTTGAAAAATACAAATATATAGAATGCAAGAATCACCAAAAGGCCCCCGATAATGCTGTAAAAAGCGGTTTTTTCAGTGGCCTGTTTTTTAACCAGAAACCCAACCAGGACAAAAACACCCAGGGTTATCACAAGTTTTCCAATCCAGTGGTGGGAAAAAACAGATGCCAAAAGCGCTTTGAATGGCGGGAAAAGCTCTGCCGCAATTACCACCAGTGCCAGGAGCCAGGGTGAAACAGTTGCTGCCATAAAAGAATTGAATTTTTCAATCACTGGAATGCCCCCATTTTTATTATCCTTCCAAAAACCGCCAAAAGAACCGAGAGAACGATTACCAGAATCCACCATTTTTTGCTCTGCTCATTTTTGCCCGTGACTGTCAAAAGTGCTGCAACACTTGCCACTACGGGCAGAAGAATGCCCCAGTGCTCTTTTGTCTCCATTAGGATGGAGTGTGCCCATGGCCAAGCGCCTGCCTTAATCAAAGTTTTTGTGGCGGGGTAAAAAGTCATGTACAATATCCCTGCCGGGACAACCAGAACCCAGCTTATGGCAGCTGCAAGCAGTGCCATTGGCTTAAGCATGGCTGTTTTTTTGCCCAAATTCAAAAGAACAATGACAGGCAGGGCTACGAGTGCAAAGCCCAGAATCAAGTGCAAAAAATAAACCAAGTCCCGCATTTAATCACGTTTAAAATAGGTTTTAAGTTTACCTTAATATCCTTTGCGGTTACAAAAAGGTTACTGCAAAATGAAAACCGAAAATTGCGCACTCATCGGCACTGGAAAATTGCTTGGAAAAAAATGGGGCATCATGATAGTGCAGGAGCTTTTTTTTGAAAAAAAAGCCGGCTTCAACAAACTGAAAAAATCCCTCAAAAAAATTTCCTCGCGCATCCTGTCATGCAGGCTAAAGGAGCTTGAGGCGGCAAAATTAATCAAAAAAACACGAGGACAAAAAAACAACAGGGGATATTCAAGCTATTCACTTACAAAAAAAGGAAAAGAGCTACAGCACATCATT
>JAUSEO010000071.1 GCA_030651515.1 archaeon
ACACGGCGTTCAAAGTCGCAGATGAAGTCCTTACAAACGCTGTCAAGGGAATCACGGAGCTTGTCACGCGCCCGGGTTTAATCAACCTTGACTTTGCAGACCTCAAGACAATTCTTTCACGCGGGGGTGCAGCAATGATCGGCCTTGGCGAGAGCTCCAGTGAAAAAGCAACTGACGCACGCGCCTTGGAGGCAGTTGAAAACGCGCTCACTTCACCATTGCTTGACGTTGAAATCACGAACGCAAGCAAGGCACTCGTCAACGTGATTGGCGGTTCTGACATGACGCTGCGCGAAGCAGAAATGATTGTCGAAGCAGTGTCAGCTAAAATCAGCCCAAACGCACACATCATTTGGGGGGCATTGATTGACGACAAGATTCCACGCAACCAGATACAGGCAATGGTCGTCGTTGCGGGGGGCAGGTTTCCCTATCTTGAAGATGGCGTTGGCATTGACAAGCAGGGCAAATCCATTGATTTGGGCATAGAGTTTGCGGACTGAAGGAAAAAAAAACGCGCACTTTGGTTGCTCGGGATTTTCCAAGGCCATTTTTTTCCCAAGCTGTTTTTTTTCCACTGCCAATTTTTTTTTGCACGCTTCATTGCCGCATTTGTGGAGGGTGCAGGCTTTCATCAATCTGCCTGAGAATCTCTTTTTTTACAGCGTTTACTTCACAGGTCGGGTAAAGAAATAGAGAAAGTGGCGTTCATCGATCTGCCTGAGAACCTCTTTTTTCATTTCCATGGAACAGGGATACCTGTTAACCATTGCCGAAAAAAGTTTTTTCACAAGCTCCCTCCTTCCAAATGGAGCCCCAGGCATGGAGAGAACATTGGTCAACAGGTCCTTTTCAAGGCGGCTGTAATCCGACGAAAAAAAATTCACAATCTCCTGTGCCGGGAGCCTCCAGAGTTCACGCGGCTTTTCTGCCGAAGCTAACTTGAAGTCAATCAGGCCAACGCGGTTTCCCCGAATCACGATGTTTTCTTCGTGCGGGTGACCGTGGCACACTCCAAGCGCATGCACTTTTCCCATCATCCTGAAAACCTTGTAAAGCACCCTTAATGTCTGCCTTTTCCTCTGGGACTCCGGGCTGTTGGGGTCTGTGCTTTTTTGGGGAATGGCTTTCTTTTTTTTCCTGTTCTTTTTTTTTGTCCCCTCCATGAGGTTCCCAAATGTCCTTCCGCCGTGCTCAAAATGCAGCACCCCTTTTGCATAGTCAACCGCTCTGATTCGTGGAACGTATATCCCGTTTCTTTGGAGCATGTTCACGATTTCCAGCACTCTTTGGGTTCTTTCCCTGTTACTGGCAAAGGTACTCAGAAAGCCCCTCCTGCGGTCGGTTCCACCCCTTTTGCTTTTTAAGACCGCCCTTAAAGCACTCCATGAGCCGCCTATTGAGCCTATTCTATTTGCCTTTGCATCAGACAACTCTCCGTAAAACTTCTGCTTTAACAATAAAACCCATCCTATTGAGCCCCTTTTCTTTGCATCAGACAACTCCCTGTGAAGGTCGCGTTCAGGCACGGGCCTTCGCGGACCCCTCTTGCCTGGCTTGTTTTGCGGCATACCATAGGAACATTCCCTGGAAATTTAAACATTGCCGCCTCCAAACCGCCGAATTTGTGGAAAAAACGGTTTATTTTTCCGGAAAGCTATGCTTAAAAATTCGGGGTTTTATATACCTTTTTATCTATGGCAAAAGCATTGTTTTATGTTGAGGGAAAAACAGTCCCTGTTCAGCACGAAGGCGTTAGATTGATAATTACAAAAAACCTTATCCACATGGGTTTTACAAAAGGCGGTGCATTTAACCTTCCTGATGGAAGGGTTGAAGTAGTATTGGAAGGCGATAAACAAAAACTGATTGAAGCCCACAAAGAAGTAAAAGAAAATTTGCTTCAATGGATGCTGCAAGCCTCTCAAGACAAGGAAAAATTAAAGGAAAAAATTGGAAACCCCGGAGTGAAAGTAAGCGACCTGGAATTTAACGACAATCTTCTTGTATTGGATATCGGGCTTTTTGCCCACTCACTTGCTTTTGACCAAATTTATAAGGGCGTAAGCGTTTACAAGGAACTTTCAAAAGCGATTAGAAACTTGAATAAGACTTTGGAAAAAAAAATCTAATTTCGCGGGGGTTTTAGGGGGCAAATTCCATGTCATGCAGATTCAGACTCCCCGGCAAAGCTTTAAATCCCTTTTTCTACAGAAAAATACCTTGGATAACCCCCATGTTTGACATTCCTGGTTTTTTGGCTTCATCCAGAAGGATTTTTTTGCTTTCAAGAAAACCCTCGTGGAAAGACTACCAGACCATGGCCAAGATAACCGGCCTTGGGATAATTGCAATCGGGTTAATCGGGTTTGCAGTGATTTTTACCTTCAAACTCCTGGGCATTGGCTCCTAAATAACATAGACTTTTAAAACATTCTTGCCAAGTTTTCCTTAAATACACTGTTCTTTTTTGTTTTTTTTAGTGGTTTTTTGAATGATTTTTACTGTCAGGACAACGGTTGGCCAGGAAAGCCTGGTCGTGGACATTCTTTCAAGCAGGATAAAGAAAGAAGACCTGAACCTTTACTCTATAAGCGTCATTCCGGGCTGGAAAGGCTACATCCTCATAGAAGCAGATAACGAGATGACCGTAAGGCGCGCAATCACGAACACTTCGCATGTCAAAGGCAAGGGAATTGTCGGCGGTGAAGTAAAGATTGACGAGCTATCCTCGCTCCTTGAAGCAAAGCCCCTCATGCAGACAATCAAGCCTGACATGAAGGTAGAACTCATTGCAGGCCCATTCAAGGGCGAAAAAGCCAAGGTCTTGCGTGTAAACGACACCAAAGAAGAAGTCACAGTCGAGTTAATGGAAGCCGCTGTAAGAATCCCTGTGACAATCAAGGCTGAACACATCAAAATAATCAGGGACTAAACAAAGGGGAAAAACGGGTTTTTTTTTTATGCCAGAGATAAAAGTTTTGGTTGAAGGCGGAAAAGCAACAGCCG
This sequence comes from archaeon, assembly GCA_030651515.1. Lineage (GTDB taxonomy): Archaea > Iainarchaeota > Iainarchaeia > Iainarchaeales > GW2011-AR10 > JACQJF01. The sequence goes on from JAUSEO010000071.1 coordinate 3,010, forward strand.
GAGCACCACTAGGCCCTGCACTCGGGCCAACTGGGGTAAACATCAAGCAGGTCGTTGATGAAATCAACGAGAAAACAAAGAACTTTGCAGGCATCAAAGTCCCAGTCAAAGTAATCATTGACCCTGCAAAAAAAGGCTTTGAAATAGAAGTCGGAAGCCCGCCCACAAGCTCACTCATAATCAAAGAGGCAAAGGCAGACAAGGGAGCAGCAAACCCAAAAACCGAAGTCAAAGGCAACCTCGCCATGGAACAGGTGAAAAAGATTGCCGAAATGAAGTTTGACTCAGTCAACTCTTATAGCCTTGGAAAAGCAATGCGCGAAGTAATCGGCACCTGCAACTCCATGGGCGTCACAGTCGAAGGCAAGCCCGCAAAAGAAATCCAGCAAGAAATCAGGAGCGGCAAGTGGAAAGACGCGCTTTCCGAGTGAAAATTTTGGGCTCAAAAATACTTTTATTAAATCAAGAACTGATGTAGAATAACTATGCAAATTAGCCTTTCAAATAGAGGCGTAAAAATTGCAAATTTGCTGAAATACTGGAAAAAAGAGTAATTCATTCAATATTTGCATTTCCGTCACCCCTGAAGTCAAGACAGGAATCATTTTGAATCAATGCCCTTAAGGCTGCCCTGTCATATAGCTCTTCAGACGTTAAAAGCTTCAGAATATGTTTTGTTGCAAGATTTCTTGCTGCGTCAACTGCTTCAGCCACCGTGGAATTTTTTATTATTTTTAGCGGAACGGTGTTTGATACTTCAAGAACCGGTTTTGCAGCCGTATCCTTTAATGGATTTAATTCATATCTGTTTATCATTGGAAACCAGAATTGCCCAGAATAACCAATGAATGCCCTGCACCCCTCACTTACTGCATTATCCCCTAATTCTTCCAGGCAGTTGCACGAACGTGCAAAAGTTATGGTATTTTTTAGCAGGTTAGCTGAAGAGTTGGTCATTACTGGTTCCAAATCATGCCCATAGATTTCATGCTTGTTGCCGTGACCGTTAAAAAATACGAATTCAGGTTTCATTTTTTCAAGCTTGGAATGAACAATTTTTTTGTTTGCATCACGCCCATCCGCGGTTAGCACTGTAAAATTTTTTTCTTCTGCAGATTCAACTATTTCCTTTGACCAGGCAAACAAGTATCCCATGCCCTTGTCATAATTTGGGCGCGTTATGAGCATTTTTTTCATTGAATCATCTTTGAGAGTTTCGGCAGTTTCCTTAAATAGTTTAATTCCATTTCAGTTGTAGCCTTTCCAATAACACTCCCTTTTTGAACCTCTTTGATTAGTTGATCCCGTGTAAAAGAGCCATAGTTGCCAATGGAAAAACTAACATCAGGCGGCACTGCATTAAGCCTCATAACAACAAGCTTTTTGACATATTCTTCATCCATTTCAATCACCCAACAATCTTAGATTGTCCATTAATTCCAAAATTTTATTCCCCTTTTCTGTTTTCCCATTTATTTCAATAAAAGCAGCAGTCCAGGAAACTGGTTTTTCCTCAAATATGGCCACGATTTCATCCCTTAAATTAAGAGGCATAGACGCATAGGATTTAAAAAATTTTGAACGCAAAACCTCTAAATCTTTTTTTCCAAGCATCTCTATCACAATCAAAGAAACATGTTCAAAGGCGTATATTACTATTTTTCAACCAAAATAGCTAAAAAATCGTTACGCTCCCTTGCCTATAGAGCTATCTTCCTGATATTTTATTTAAAGCCGTACTTTTTCTTTACCTCTTCTTCTGAAAAAACCCTTCTTTTGCCACTGTCTACCTCATCAGAAATTTTTTTTGCCTTGCGGAATGCAAGCTCGTCTTCAATTTTTGAGGGAACTTTTGCAATAAAAGGCACTACTTTTGGGTAATCTTTTTTCACGTTTTCCAATACCTGCTTTGCATTCTTTCCATGAGACACTACTTTATTTCCGATTATCGCAACCCATTCTCCCGCATAATATGATAAATCGGCATTTGCGTAGAAATCATACGTTTTTGAGGAGTACAAATTTTTCACAATAAAATAAATGGCAGAAATCCATTAAAATAGCCGACAGCTAACAGATGCTTAAACTCACTGTAGATTTTAGCAGGCATTATTTTATTGCCTGCCAATCCTCATAATCCTTTTTTTCATGGTATTCCTAAAAAAAATCCTGCAAGCCATATAGAAACAATGGCAATTAAGATCCTGGCCCAAACACTCAAATTCAAAGCAGATTTCACATACTTGTTATAAATAAATGGAGAAATCAAACCAATGGCTATTAATGTGAAAAATCCACTTAAAAGTTTTTCTTTACTGAGCCAAAAGAGCATTGTGAAAAACAGGAAAACCGCTGTTATTTCTCCAAGAATTCTTTTTGCAGTAATCTGATTGGCTTGTGTCACAGCAGATTGTTTCATTTTAAATGCCTTCCTTGATTTTCTCCACGGATTAAATCATTTTAAACCTTTGGAGTTAAAGACTTGGGATTACGTCAAAAGAACCTTTTTAAACCCTTTTAGGGTAATTTTTCTTATAATTCCATTAAGTTCCATGAAGCTTAATGAAAATTCATGAATTTCAGCCCCTTTTTCTAAACAAAAAGGGCCGCTTACTAAATTCCAAATTTGTTTTGGATTTAGGAGGTCTTTAATTTGCCAATAAAAAAAGAAACGGTTTTGTCCACTCTTAAGGTGCTTCGGGAGTCTTCCCAGAAAAGGAACTTTGCCCAGTCAGTCGACTTTACAATGAATTTCAAGGGCCTGGACTTCAAAAAACCCGAAAACCGCATAGACGTGAGCGTAAAACTTCCTTACGGTACGGGGAAAGCCAGTGGCTCAAAATCACTTGTTTTTGTAAGCGACAAAGCCTTTGCCGAGCAAATAAAAACCAAGGCCTCAAAAGTCATAATGCTTGAAGATATCCCAGCTATAAAAGGAAAAGACGTTGAGCAACTCATCCGCGATTATGATGTTTTCCTCGCAGAAGGCCCAGCCATGCTTGCAGTTGCAAAACACATGGGACAGCAATTGGCGCCAAAGGGCAGGATGCCGCGCTTAATCCAGCCAAATTTGAAGACTTTTGACGAAGAAGCAACCAAGTCAAGCGCTCTTTCACGCGTTTCAAACAAGAAAGGAAAATTCATGCCCCTTGTGCACGTCCTGATTGGAAAAGAAAATGATTCAGATGACCACCTGGCGGAAAACATTGTTGCGGTTTACAACTCTTTGGTGGCAGCGCTTCCTGGAAAGGAACAAAACATCAAGTCAGTCCAGGTAAAGTTCACCATGAGTGCGCCCATGAAAATAACTGACAAACCCCAAGGCGCGGGCAAACGGGCGGTGGGTTGAAATGACTTCGCGCAAAATGAAGACCCACCAGATTAAATGGAAGAAAAGAGAAGTTGAACTAATCACCCCGCTACTCGGCAAATATTCTGTTGTTGGAATCGGTGACTTGTCCGGCACTCCGGCTTCGCTTTTGCAAAGGCTCAGGAAAAAACTCCACGGAAAAGCCGTGGTGAGGGTTTCAAAGACAAGAATAATCAGGAAAGCACTTGCAAACGTGCAGGGCAAAGAAGCACTCAACACTTTGCTCAAGGACAGTTGTGTGCTCGTGCTTACCGACTTGGATCCTTTTGAAGTTTTCTCGCTCATAAAAAGAAACCGCACAAAGGCTTTCGCAAAAGCCGGTTACATTGCTGATGATGACATCATTGTCCCCGCAGGTGACACTGGCTTGCCACCTGGCCCGGCTTTGAGTGACTTAAAGGCTGCGGGTTTGCAGATAAAAATCCAGGGCCCGACAATTTCAGTGACCCAGGACAAGGTTGTGACAAAGAAAGGCGAGGCAGTCACGCCGCCAGTTGCAAACGTTTTGTCAAAACTTGACATAAAGCCCGTGAAAATCGGATTGCGGCTTGTCGGGGTTTTTGAAAAAGGGGCAATACTTGCTGCAAGCGTTCTTGACATTGACGCTGACAAAGTCATTGACGACTTTGCCCGGGCACACACAATGGCACTCAACCTGGCATTCAACGCTGAAATTTTCAACAGTTATACTACTCCACTGCTGATTGCAAAGGCATTCAGGGACTCACAGGGCTTGGCTCTTGAAGCAGGGATAACTACAAAAGAAGCACTTGAAGCGCTTTTGGGAAAAGCAGCGGGCCAGGCAAAGTCAGTAGAGGCAGCGATGCCTAAAACAGGAGAAGACGCTTAAAATTTTTTTTAAAGGACTTTTTGGAGGTACTCGACATGGAATACGTTTATTCCGCAATGCTTCTCCATTCTGCAAAGAAGGAGATAACTGAGGGCTCAGTCAAAAAAGTCATCGAAGCAGCAGGCATGACACCTGATGAAGGAAAAGTCAGGGCCATGGTTGCATCACTAAAAGAAGTGAACATTGATGATGCAATCCAGAAAGCAGCTGTTTCAATGACAGCTTCAGCAGCACCCGCAGCAGCAGGCGCACACGAAGCAAAGGCTGAGAAAAAACCCGAAGACGAAAAGAAAACAGAAGAAGAAGCAGCAGCGGGACTAGGGTCACTGTTCGGTTAAACCCTTTTTCCCCAATAGCTTTTTTTTTAAATGACTACTTACTTTCTAGACGAATAACTATCGCCTCATCAACGCTCTCTTTGCGCGTTTGGTTTAATAATTTTTTTACTATTCTATTAGTAGAGGATATTTTTGGCTAAAAACTCCCTTTTCCTGGTTTTTCTTTTACTTTTTTCAGCAACAGCTTTTGCCCTTGTTTCAGACCAGCACATAAAAGTCCTGGCAGTGACAAGCAACGGCCAGGGCCTGACCGCGGACCTTTTCCTTAGAGTCGAGCCAACGGGGGATGGCACGGTCTGGGTTGCGGCAAAACCCCTCGTAGGCACTACGACCCAAAGCGCGGCGCAAACTGCTGTCGAGCTTGCAAAAAACTATTCCAGTGACGTTAAAAACCATGACTACAAGTTTTCAATCGAGTCAACTGCTTCAGTGGTTGAAGGGCCATCGGCTGGCGCCGCAATGGCTTTAGTCGTCATTTCCGCTTTTGAAGACAAAAAAATCCCTTTGAATGTCGCAGTCACGGGCACGATTGACGGGGAAGGAAACGTCGGCCAGGTGGGGGGCGTGTTTGAAAAAACCAAGGAAGCGGCAAAGCAAGGCATTGACCTGTTTTTGATTCCAAAAGGCGAGGCAATCCAAACCATCCGCGAAGACGGCGTGGTACAAAGCATTAACCTTGTCGAGTATGGGCCTACACAACTTGGAATGAAAGTCATTGAAGTTGCAACGATTGACGAGGTCATTAAATACGCTTTTTCCGATATTGAAAAAATAAACATTGACGAGATAATTGCCCAAAGCGAGATACCTGAATTTGTGCCACAACAGATAACTTATGGCGAACACCTGCAACCCATGAAGGAACTTGTGAACAATTACGTTGACGAAACCAAGGTGATAATTGACGAGTCCAGAAACGCGGTTTCAACCGCGCTCATAAACGACCAGGTTGTCCTCAACACCCTGCTTGAACTGCTTAATAATTCCGAGAGCCTTGTGCGCGAAGCAGAAATATTAAACACCCAGAATTACCTGTACTCTGCTGCAAACTTTTCCTTCCTTGCACGCGTGAATGCATTGACTGCAAAAGACATTGCGACAAACCCTTCGCTTTTGTCACTTAACTCTACTGCCCTTGAAGTTAAAATAAACGGGCTCAACAAGGAAATAAACGCTTTTGAAGACATTCTTGAAAGCAACATGCCGTTTGAAGGCATGGAATGGTTTGTCTCAGCACAGGAGCGGCTTTCTTACGCCAAACTCAACATTGAAAAGCTTTCAAACACCCAGACAGTCATAGTTGATGGAACTGACAGCCCCGAAGTAGCCCTTGAACGGGTTTTTGAATACGAGTTTGCAGTAGCATGGGTTGACGTCGCAAAAGACTTTGAGTCAATTTCCCAGTCCTCGCAAAGATTTGTACGGCCTGACTCCAAGTTCAAGGAGTTGTCTGAAAAACTTGTTACAGAAGCAGAAACCGCTTTAAGCACTCTTCCGGTTGATTTTGACGTTTCAGACATTGAGAGAAGGCTTAATGGTGCAAAGCTTGAAAACTCAAAGGAATGGTTCATTGCTGGTGCAGTTGACGCCGCGACGGCAAAGGCCCTTGCAACAAGCGAGGTCCTGACTTTTGACAAAAGCCTTGAAGAACTGTCACAATTGCTGGCGCAAAAAATCTCGGCTTTGGAAAAAAACATTGACTCGTCAAGCCACGTTTTTTCCTGGGCTCCATTGTACCTGGCACACTCGAAATATTTTTTGGAGGCCTCAAAGTATTATTCGGAATCAGGTGAAACAAGCCGCGCAGTCGGGGCACTCCGCTCAGGCATTTCCCTGATTTCAATTGCAGAAGAAATATTTGCAGTCATGGGCCAGGTTTACACCCATTACGATGGCGCCACAGACTTTATCCCAGGCAACCGCAATGGAAACACTGGCAATGGCGGAACACTTGTGTTTCCTCCCCTGGGTGGGAAAACAAGCGATTCAGTCAAAACCAGCGGCCAACTTAACCCGGTTGTCTCATTATTGTTTGCGGGAGCCATATTTTTTGCGGGGTTTGTGTTTGTTTTCTTTGTCTTCCGCCACTTTGGAATGGGCGGGACAGGTGCACCGGTGATTCATTCTTACAACAAACAGCTTGAGACATTCAAGTCACTTAAACTGAAAGCAGACTCCGCGTTACTGGCTGGCAAGCTGTCCGAAGAAAAGCACTCAGAACTCGCCGAGTCATACAAAAAGGAAATCGCGCACCTTGAACACTCAAAAGACTCCCATGCTTCAGCCATAATTGAAATGGATGATGCTCGCACTAACCTCCAGTCGCTTGAAAAAAAAATGAGGCAGCTCAAACAGCACGCAAAGACCGGCATGCTCTCCGAAAAGGCTTTCGAGGAAAAAAAGAAAAAAATCTCAACCGAAATAGCAAGCCTCGAGGGAAAAATCAGTGGAAAAACCACTTTCCCGAAAAAGGCCAGGAAAAAGGCTAAAAAGAAAGCAAAGAAAACCGTGCAGGCAAGCAAGGAGTAAATTCAATCAGAACGTTGCTGCAGTTTCCTTAAAGGAAAGACGCCTGCCACTTCAGCGGCAGGTAGTTCACTTGTCCCACGTTAAGATTTTTTGGCGGATTTTCTGCCAAGCTTCTCTGGTTGTTTCCTGGAAAATATTGTTCCTCCAAGTTTTGGGATTTGCAAAAGAGGGAAAAAGCTTTTTCATTACAGGCCACCAACTACACCCAATAATGGCTCAAAAGTCATCCAAATCAAAAGCCAAAAAGCCTTCAACCCTTAGTTTTTGTTTTCCTTCAATCTTTTTGGCAACCAAGCCAAGCTTCAGGCCAGCCATTTTTTTAAGCAAGTGCCTGGTTTTGCCTTCAAGCTCTTTCAAAATCTCAAGGGCTTCTTTGTTTGATAATTTGCTCCACTTGAATTCAAACGCAAAAACTTCCCTGCTGTTTTTTCCAATCAGGTCAATCTCGTAAGTGTTTTCTCCCTTTTTTGCCCCCTGGATTTTTCCCCATTGCCTCTTGGCTTCCTTTAATTCAAGCTTGCTTGTCAGGAATTCTTTTGCGGCTTTCTCAAAAGACCTGCCGTAAACAGAATTCAGGTTTTTCTTCAATTTTTCCAGGAACTCAGGATTTCTTGCAGCATATTCAGAGTAATTTTTGTATATTTCTGAAAACCAAAACTGTGCCAAAGGATGCCTTATCCTGTAAATTCCTCTTTTTCCTTCAAAAGGCAATTCAAGCTCTATCAATTCAAAATAGTCTTTGAGTTCTTTTATCTGCCGGGTGATTGAAGTCGGGTTAGTATTCAAAGCGCTGGCAATTGCCGAATTAGTGTTGTTTCCGTTTGCAATCGCTTCCAGAATGGAATAATATACCCCGCTTCTTCCACCAAACTCCTGGGAGAGAATGCTGTTTACTTCATCTTCCAAAGGAGCATCCTTTACCAGCAGCAATGAATCAAGAATTTCTTCCGCTTTCTTTCCCTGCAAACCAAAATCCTCAATTGCAACAAAATACTTTGGGTAACCGCCAAAGACACAGTAAATCTTTACGAGGTCTTCCTTAGCCAATTTCAATTCTCTGCCTAATCCCAGGCAGGACTCCAAACTCAACGGCTCAAGTTTGAAACCTTTTTTTATTCTGCCGTACAATGGCTCTTTTGAACTCTTGAACAAATTCTTCATCAACCCAATCAAAGAACCGGAAAGAACCAGCAGGCCAGCCCTGTTCTCGTTCAAATCAATTGTTTTCTGCATTACCCCAAAAACCGCAGGTTCCACGGAATTAAAGTTTTGGAACTCGTCAAAAACAACAGGTGGGGCATTTCTACTAATCAAAACCTCGAAAAACTTGTCCCAAGAATCAACAGACTCCAATTCAGTCAAAACCCCACCCGTCCTTAAAATCTCTTGAAATTCATTCAAAAGGTCATTGGAGGTTTTATTCTTGTTGACAAAAAAATAAAGGCCTCTTTCCTTCAAGAATTCCAAAAGCAATCTGGTTTTGCCAACTCTCCTCAAGCCATACAAAGCCACGACAAAAAGCTTCTTCCTTGAAAGAGCCTCAATCTCCATCAGCTCTTTCAATTCCCTTTCCCTACC
>JAUSEO010000078.1 GCA_030651515.1 archaeon
CTTGCAAGCCACGCAAAATTCGTGACCGCGGGAAGCGATGCCCACGTTTCAAACAGGATAGGCGAAGGCATACTCAAACTCAAGTCAGAGGAAACAAAACTGACGAACAAAAACGTGCTTGAAGAACTCCGCAAAAAAGAGAACGTCATCTGGTCAGGCCCCCTTGTCATCGAGCGCGAACCAGGCGTGTTTGAACGCGCCGACAAGCCCTTCAACAACAAGGAAATCCTCCAGGGAATGGGATACGCGACAAAAAAACTCGTGAAAAAAGCCAGGGAAAAAGCGCGGATTGGGAAAAAAGAAGAACAATGATTAATTGGAAAAACAAAGAGTAGTGTTAAAGCAGATACAGTTATAAGATGTATTTAGGCGCATGGTATTGTGAAAATCGAAGGTAGAACTTTCGTAATAGTATTTTTTGCGTTATTTTTATCCAGCTATATATATGCATGCACCCCTCCACTATCGGCATACACAGTGCAATGTACTGTTAAGGAGTTGCAATTTACTGGAAATATTTCTTGCCTTAATGACGCTTGTGATTATAATGTTACATTAGACACAGAAAATGGAGCTAACAGAGAGAGTTTGTATTATCCTTCCGGAAGTTCTTACATCCACCGAAGCCCGTCTTCAATAACTTTTTATTTTGGAGATCCTGTGGAAACTCCTCGTGCTGTTTCATATTTATGCGCTGAAGATACAAGCGACTTGAAGGGTGTTTTTTCAAAATACTTGCCATCTTACCAATATAATTATTATAGAAATTTTACTGTAGCACCATACACATCTGAAAAGGAATCACTTTTACAGCCTCCAAAAGGAATAACAGGTTGCACATATACCAGTTATGAAAATATAGGAAACTGGATTGTCGGACAAGAAAAAACTCAAAGTTATTGCGAAAGCTTTGGCGGAGGGGGCGGCGAATGCTCAACAGTATCACATTCTTTAGTTAAACTATTTTTTTATTCTATTCAAAATCCTTCGTGGGAAGTGCTGTCAAGCGTATTTCCATACCTTGCAATACCGATACTATTCTTTGTGTTTCTTAGTATATTGATGGCACATCTCTATAAAAGAAAAAAAGTGAAAGAATTCTTTTACCCCACAACGAGTTTGGGAGTTTCGACTTTATTCATACTCTTTGCATCCAACTTAGTATTACGAGGAAACTTGGAACAAGCCATACTTTTAACCATGATTTATTACGTTCTATTCTGTATAGCAAGACAATTTTTCTTTAAACAACAAAGAAAAACCCAATAGTGGTGCCAAATACAAAACCCGAACCTAAAGAAAAAGGTTTTTAATTTAACATTTATTGTATTGTGTTATGCACAAAAAAAACCGATTGAAGGTAAAAAGCATTCTCGTTGTATTTACCTTTTTTTTGTTAACCCTTTCTTTTAATGGAGTTATAGCACAATCTGGCGCATCAGCTCCCCAATCATTGGAAAATGCTGCTCGCGGAGTATGTTCAAAATACCCCATAGAAAATTGTGAAAGTTCAGAAACTAAAAATTTACAGGTTGGCGGTATGACATTTGATTGTGTATATTCTGAATCAATTGACACATGTACAATTCAAGTGACAAAATACCCTTCACAAGATGACAGTGGACTTTTAATGTTAGTAAGTTTAACCCTAGGTTCACTTGGCACCCCAATTTTAGGTTTATATGTAGCAAATTACATTTTTTACAAATTAAAAGGCAAGACCTTACTACAAAATAAATCAATAATTTTATTTGGTTTAATAATTGGTGCAATAGTGTTTGTAGTTTTGTATTTTAGTCTTCTTCAAGGAAAAGCAGGTTATTAATCAAAATAAAATGACCAGCCCAATAACACATTTATATCCTGCCCAACTAATTTGTCAGTTGGTTGTGAAATCAAAGTATAAACTAGGTTATAATCAGTACTTGTATTTTGAGTTCCTCTGTATCCTAAAATATAATTTACAGGTTTTAAATTCTCAACGTTTTCAGAAAAAACAACATCGTTGTTTGAATCGTATACCTCAATAGAAATTGCATTAGGAAAATATGGGACAATTACACTAAAGTTGGAATCTTCCCTTAATGAAAGCACATTGTAATCTGGGTCAGAAGTTTGATTTCCATTATCATCAAAAATATCTTGCGGTGCTGAAAACACTTTAATCAAGGGAAATCCAAAATTATAATCATAAATTGTTCCACTTTGCCCTGTAACTTTAAGAACAAATCCTTCACCAGTATCAACAACTCCGTTATTCGGAGAACCATCAGCAACTAGTTTTACATTTGAAACTGAAACTTGGCTATTTGAAAAAGCCATTTCAAGAACATATCCAAAAATATTGTTTGGATTTTTTCCACTAATATCATCAACAATAGCTGAGTCAATATCTTTTTCTAATTCTCTTTCGTTTACTTTGTTAAAATCATGAATCCAATCGCGTTGAGGAATGTAAACCGCGTATTGGTCCTTCATCAAAGTATTGTCATATGCCCGATACCAATTATTAAAAGTACAACCAGGAATACAAGCCAAAGGAGCTATATCAAACCATTTCAAGCATGGAAAAATATCACAATTTGGGGATAATATCGGGTCAAAAGGATTGATTAGTATGTCATCTTTATATTCATCTAAAAGTCCGCCAAAACTATGCCCAAACTCATGCGTAAAAGTTCTAACTATGTCAGTTTTGAAGCTACCAAAGGGAGAGCATGAAGGATTTGCATCTCCAAATCCCTGACAATTTGGATCACCATAATTGTCAATGTTTATTTCCAATGGGAAGGGACATGTGCCTAAATATTCACAGCCAACAGGCACATAAGCTCTTCTGCCCCCAATTCCTAAAGGAAAAACTGATTCCAAGCTACCAGTTGCAAAAACTGCGTGTGGTTGAAAACGCGGTGTAACCGACAATAAAATTGATTGATTGAGGAACGGGCATGCTTCGAATAAATCCTCAGTTGAAGACTCATAATTATTAACATTATAATTGGCATTCATTTTCGACCTCCAAAAATTAAACTTTGTTTTATTTTCACTAAAAGGTTTGTACGCCATTAAACCAAAATTAGCTCCATCATAATCAATCATGTCGTTCGCGACCCAGGAAAAAGTGTTTACGTCTGGAAATCCAGAGCCAATAAAACCCACGTCAATGTGGTTTCTGTCTGGGCCATTCAAAACTAAAGGCACACAATTGCCATATTGGCTGGAATATTTTTCTTCGCAGGCTTGGCAGTTTCCTCCGCAGTCTATGCCCTCCTCACCCAAGTTGGGTTCGTAAATCCCGTTTTGGCAGTGGCATTCAAACTCGCACATCGGCCCCGTGGCGCCATCAAAATAACGGTTACCTACACACTCCACACAAAAAATATTCTCACGCGAACTCGCGTTCCTGATTCCCTTGACGTAAAAATCGTTGTCATAAACCAGATTCGAAGCAACAGGATTAAAAAGCTCCAACCCGTACACCACATTACGGACAAACTCGTTGCCAAAAACCCTGTTTGAATTAGTTTTCAATATAACTCCATGGTTTCCATCCACGAAAACATTACCTGACACAGTATTCAAAGAAGAATCCTCAAAATAAACTCCAAAATCATTTCTGGAAAAATTATTGTCAACGATTACATCAGAATTGGAATCCCAGCGCGCATCTCCGTAATAAATTATCCCATAATCGTTCCCAACAAAACTATTCCCACTAATAGTGTTCCTGTTGCTTCTCTGAAGCTCAAGTCCTTCAGAACTGTTTTTAATCATGTTTCCTGTTATCGTGCAGTCAGATACGCTACCGTGGGTCAGAGAAAAAGCAAATCCATCAAGTATATTCCCGACAGTAAAACAATTGAAAACATGGTTACCACCAATTCCAATCAAGCCAAAAAAATCAAGAATATTATTGGTTACCCTCACATTATTACTTTCAGAAATCAAAACGCCTAACGCAACTTCCGAGAAATTATTATCATTAACGACAAAATCACTAGCGCTTATTGAATAAAAACCCACATAGGCTACGTTAACTTGATTTCCACTAGCCATTATCCCACTGGAATAAGTTGCTCTCAGTGCATTACCCCTGCTTGAATAAATCGTGTTGTTTGTCATTGAACTGTCTTTTGACCTCAAAAAATAAACCCCATTCTCAAAATTTATAATACTGCAGTTTTCAACATTCAAACCAAATTTGTTCTCCGCATAAATTCCACTCCCGTTATCATCACTACCCAACACATGCCCAGCACAATCCAGAGAAGTACTGTTAGAGTCAAACTGAATAGTTTCATTCAAATCAACGACAAGTGTACAAGTCCTTGTCCCAGAATCCCATCTGCCAACTCCCCTACCTTCACAATCACCGCCACCAGGAAGGGACGCGTCAATGAATATCGTAGACGGCCGGGTTTGCAACCACACGTTATGAAAACCCGTCAAGTCCTGGGCATAAGAAAACTCTCCCGCGCCATCGGTCACTACATCCTTGCGGCTGTGATAATCATCAATGTAAAAATAATACTTGGTGTTTGGAAGCAGTCCGGAAAACTTCACAGGGGAACTTTTTGCACCACTCGATGGCTCGACATAAAACTCAGGGCTACCCCAAAACGAAGGCAAAACTATGCTCATTGACTCTGAGCTTGAAATTGAAACTTTTGATTTTCCCTCACCAAACTCAAAGCTGCCGATTTCAAAAAGCCGCCCGGCCTTTTTCAAAGGGTACTGCATGACACAGTCTTTTATGGCTCTCAATTCCCTCGGCCCAAGCAAATCCATTGCAGTGCTCAAGTCCAATAAACTCAAATCACTGCAGTCAAAAGCAAAAGAGTTAAGTGACTGCAAAAGCAGGACAAAAAACAAAAAAAATACTCTACAATTCATTCAAAGTTACCTTTCGTCAAATTCAATAGCCTTTCAGGGAGTCAAGCCGGTGTGCACTCGAAGATTCCAGAATCGCTGACTTGGCACTTCCAAAGAGCACCGTTTGGAGAAGTCTGATACAGAGGACCTTGGATTGTGAGCGGGCCACTCATTGTGTCGCCGGAAACATTGACATACTCGTTGTCAAACTGGCGCTTGTTCACACTATCCAAATATACTTGACCCTGGCCACCGCGGAAAACATTCGGGCCGCCAATCAACTCACCATTAACGTATAGGCACAGGTAATAATCTCTGTTGTAGACGAGGTTCATGTCCTGGCCCTGGCCCAAAAGAAGGTCAAACCGGCCTTCCCTGATAGAACCAGGAAACTCTTCCGAATAAACCACGCCGGAATCACAGGAATCATTCCTGGACACTTTAACAGACAAATCCCCTTGCTCAAGGCCCTCGACTCTTCCCTGCAGGGACATCTTGGTCGGCTGCCCTGTCGGGGCAATGTCAGCAGAGTCAAGGCCCTGAAAACCCGCGACAAGGCCGGACGGAGAAAAACCAAAAACAATGGAAAAAGCCCCAATGCCCAAAAAAACCAGCCCAAAGGCAACCAGGAAAAACTTTAGATTCATTTGACAAAAACCCCCAATATTTTAATTAGCAGATTATTCCTGCAAAGGCATTAAAACCATTTCCAGGCGTTTTTTACCCGGTTTTTTCGTGGTTTTTTAATTGTTTGAAACCGGGACGTTTTTCAAAAATTTTTGCTGGACTTTGCAAGCGTGAAACAGAGCGGGTTTTTTCTTGTTCAAGGGTTTCCAAAAAAAACCAGTTAACAACCTGTTGCAGGGGGCATTTTTCTTCTATAAAATCTTTTCAGGTTTCGTTTTCTATTAGCCATTTCCATGTTGGTTTGAATTGGATTGTGCCTTTTATTCCAAACCATTCTGTTTTTTCGGTTGCTTCAAAATCATGGGTCAGCACCAGCAGGTTTTTGCATTTTAGCTCCTGGCTTGCTTTTAGCAAAGCACGCACTTCCCGCTTTTTTGTTTCCTGGCCTGAAACGTCAAAGCAAACCTGGATCAACTGATGCACTGTTTTGTCTTTTTGGATAACAAAATCCACTTCCTCGTTTTGGTGGTTTTTCCAAAAAAACAATTTGTGCTTTTGCCCAATTTCCCCTTTTTTGAGTTCAATTGCAACAATGTTTTCAAACAGCCTGCCCCAGTCAGGGCTGGTTTTGAAGGCTTTGGCGAAAATAAAGCCGTTGTCAAAACAATAAATTTTTTTGTTGAAGCTGACCTGTTCCTTTAGTTTGAAGGAAAATCTTTGAACTTCAAAGAAGACAAACGCTTCTTCCAGATACGAAACAAATTTTTGCAGCGTTATAACGCTGGTGCCCTGAATTGTTTTTTTCAATTGGTTATAGGAGAATTCTTTTGCAAAATTTGAAAACAACAAGCGGGCTGTTTCCTGCATTGTTTTTATATGCCTGACATTGTACCTGGAAACAATGTCCTTGTAAACAACTGCATCAAAAAGCTGTGAAATATAGTCTGCATAATCCAATTTTTTGACTAATGGTTCAGGAAATCCGCCGTAAGTGGCAAAATCCAGGAGTTTTTGCTTTATTTCCGGCGTGGTCAGCTCTTTTTTTTCCAGCGCCAGGAACTCTTTGAATGAAAATGGAAAAACGTGCGCCAAAGCATGCCTGCCAGTCAAATGCGTTGCCAACTCGGCGCTCAACAGATTGGAATTGCTCCCGGTCAAAAACAGGTTTCTTCCCTGCCTCTGCAGCCTGTTGGCAAGCAATTCCCATTTTGGAAAATTTTGAATCTCATCCAGCAACAAAAACCTTGGCGAACCATACAAGTCATCTACAGCAGCCAATATTTCATTAAAATCCCCGACTTTAGCCAATTGCTCGTCGTCAAAATTGACATAACCAAAAGAACCGAGTTTTTGCAGTTCGTGAATAACAAAAAAGGACTTTCCTGCCCTGCGCGGTCCGATAACCACCTTAATCAAGTTACTGGAAACATTGTGAAACTTTGCAGTCCGCTCTACAAAGGACTCTTCCAAGCGGGCAGAAAGCTCGCGCTTTTGCAGAACCAAAACATCCCGCAACATAAAAAACATGGTAAACAAAAGTATATAAAAATGTTTACTATGGTTAAAATGACCCTGTTTATTGGGCATTTCCAAAGGAATATTGCCCAAATACAGCAATAAATCGAAAAAAAGAGGGGATTTTTCACTCGAATGAAGTTACCCGTATTTCCTGAAACACCAGCGGCTTTTTTTCAGGTTCTTTTTTTTGCCTCCCACGGAGGACAAATACGCCGATGGTGGTTGCAAGGATTGAAAAAATTATTACAGAGAAAACAGTCTGCACGATTTTGTCTGCCATTGGCAGGCCGCTTGAAAGCGCGAAAACCGACAACACTGCCGCAGACAAGCCGCGCGGCACCATGAAGCCTGCAAGAAGCTTTTCTTTTGCATTTGCTTCAACTACCCGCGCCAGCAAAAAAAAGTGCAGGTAAGAAAACCTTGCAGCAATAATCAAAACGGTTATCAACAGCCCAAGAAAAAGATAAAGTGGTTCAGGCACACCCACGATTATTCCCAGGAAAACAAAGAAAAAAACCCGTATGAGGAACGCAAAGAGCGAGTGGGTTTTGCTCAGGTCATCGTCAAGCGGCAGTTGTTTTCTTTTGGGAAACATTGCGCCAAAAATAATGTAAGCGTTTGCAAGCATTACCCCTGCAAAAAAAACCGCCAGTGCCCCGCTTGAGCCGGACAATTCAGTGAAAGCATAGAGGAGGAAGAAAGCGCCAAGCGTTGCTGTGTACGAGAACTCGAATTTTTTTATCCTCGTTATGATGAGTGACCAGGCGATTCCAAACAAGAGCCCGATTGCAATGGCTGAAAAAAACTGGAGAAGCGGCAGCTGGAAAAAGCCTGCAGGCACTTCCCCCTGTTTTGACACGACGTCAACGAAAATAATTGCAATCACGATTGAAAAAGTGTCAAAGACGGACTCCACGGATAGAATCGTGCGGAGTTTTTCCGAAATGCCGGGAAGGGAGACAAGGATTGGGATTGCAACTGAAGAACTCGTGCCTGCAAGGATTATTCCAGTGAAAAGCGCAGACTCGAATGGAAACCCTGCAAAAGACAAAACACCCAGCGTGACAAGGATTGAAAACACCAGCCCGCAAAGCATCCACAGAAAGCCAACAAGGCCCTCAGTCAGGACTTTTCTCAGGTCAAGGTGCAGGCCGCCGTCTGAAAGAATGCCGATGATTGCAATTGCCCCAACCAGGCCTGCAGCGCTGAAAACAAAGTCGGGAGGCAAAACGTGCAGCGCGCCAAGGGCTGCGCCAAACAAGAGGAGCCAAAGCGTGTTTGGAATGCCGGTTTTCTCAAACAAAACGTTTCCCAAAAAACCCAGGAAAATTGCAATCCCGATTGCCAAGAGGACGAGTTCAACCATCACTAAAGAAAACGATTGGAGTTATTTTTAAACAAAACGGGTCGTTCAAAGCAGGTGGGCGAATTTCCTCTTCTTTGTCTCAAGGTAGTTTTTGTTGTGCACGTTTGGCTTTATGCTTAGCGGGACAGTTGAGGACACTTTCACCCCGTATTTTTCAAGTGCCCTTGCCTTGTCAGGGTTGTTTGACAACAAGCGCACTGACTTTATTTCCAGCGCGCGGATGACCTGTGCCTGCATGGCGTAATTCCGGTTATCCGCTTTGAAGCCGAGTTTTTCGTTTGCCTCAAAAGTGTCAAGCCCCCTGTCCTGGAGCTCGTAGGCACGCAACTTGTTAATCAGGCCGATTCCGCGCCCCTCGTGCTCAAGCGCGTAAACAAGGACGCCGCCCTCTTTTGAAATCTGTTTAAGGCTTTCAACGAGCTGCTCGTGGCAGTCACATTTTTTTGAAAACAAAACATCCCCGGTAAAGCACGCGGAGTGGATGCGGCAAAGCACGTTTTGTTTTCCCTTCACGCTGCCTTTTGTGACCGCAACGTATTCCTTCCCAAGAACATTATCCTGAAAACCAAAAACGAGGAAATCCCCAAACTCTGTTGGAAGGCGCGGGGACGCGATTTTTTCCAAGAGCTCTTCTTTGGCAAGGCGAAAATCCAGCAATTGCCGGATTGAAAGCATTTTGAAGCCGAATTTTTTGGCCACCTTTTCAAGGTCCGCCAAGCGCGCCATGGAGCCATCCTCGTTCATTATCTCAACTATTACTGCAGCGCCAGGCATGCCTGCAAGCTTCACCAGGTCAACTGCGCCTTCAGTGTGGCCCTGGCGCTCAAGCACGCCAAAATGCTTTGAAACAAGCGGAAAAACGTGCCCCGGCTTCACAAAGTCAGACGGCTTTGCCCTGCCTGAAGAAACCAGTTTGATTGTCTTTAACCGGTCCTCAACCGAAACCCCTGTTGAAACGGTTTTCGCGTCAACCGAAACCGTGAAAGGCGTCTGGAATTTATCCGAGTTCTCAGTCATCCTCTCAAGGCCAAGTGCCTTTGCTTTTTGTTCGCTTACAGGCACGCACAAAACACCCCTGCCGTAGCGGAGCATGAAGTTAACCTGCCTTGCAGTTATCCTGGAGGCTGCAACCACAAAGTCGCCCTCGTTTTCGCGTTCGTGCGAGTCAACAAGGATTATAATCTCGCCTTTTGCAAGCGCGGACAAACAATCCAAAACAGAATCAAAAGTTTCTTTCAAAGAAAAGACCCACCAATGAACACAAAGGCAAAAATCAGTTAAAATGGTTATGCTACAAAAAAAAGAGTAACAATTCCCCAAGTACGGGGGGTTAAAAGATTTTTTGGACTTGTTTTTGTTCATGAGGTTCCCAGTCTGGCCCTACACGCATGCAGGTGAGATTCCTGATCCTGCAGAGGAAATCCACCTTGTGCGCCCGCTTCCAAAAAAAAGGCTTCTTGAACTGGTGGACAAAAAAAAAGTCAAAAAAGTGTTCCTGAGCAAAAGCTGCCTGAGCCGCCTTGGGGAAAAAAAAGCCAAAGCACTGCGTGAAAAAGGCATAGAGATAATCGTTGAATCAAAGCGCGGCAGGGCCCTTGGGATACCCCTTGACCGCGTGGCAGAAGTGGTTGAGCTTCACAAGGATTTCCAGAGTTTCCGCAAAATAGAAAAACTCACAGGAATCCCAAAAAGCACCGCCCACTACCTTGTCAAGTACGCTGTGCGCCAGAAAATAAAGGACAAAAACTCGACCATTTACATTTAAAACCGGTTGAACAAAGCGCAAGCCATAAAAAGCGCAAACCACACTTTATTTGTTGAAAAAAGCAGGGAAGTTTTTTTGGTGCTGTTGAAAAAAATCTATTTCAAGGCCGGGCTTCGCAGCGAGTGGTTTTTCTACTTTTTGTCAGGCTTTTTTTTCGCACTGCTTGGAATCGCGGTTGCGAAAATCATTTTTGCGCAAAACATCGGCATGGTCGCAGTCTTCCTCGCATCCCTTGCCTCAATCTCGATTGTTGACAGCAAGATTTCTCTTTCTGAAATAGTCCTTGGGCGCACCAGGCGCATGCCAAACAGGGCCATTGTCATGGAAGAGATAATCACTGCAGAGCACAGGGTGACACTCAAAGGCATTTTTGCAGACCACAAAAACCTCCTTGCAACCTACCTGGCGGTTTTTCTCGGGACAATGCTCTGCTTTTCAGCCGTAACGCTTGCGCTTCCGCAAAGCCAGGTTGAAATTATTTTTGGCGAACAATTCCGCGTGATTTCAGGCAATGCATTCAGCCCGCTTGGGGTTTTCACAGGAATAATCACCAACAATTTTTTCGTGCTGATTACAAGTTTTTTCCTTGCACTCCTGTTTGAAAAGGGAACAACTTTCATAATGGTGTGGAATGCAAGCGTGTGGGGCGCAGCCTTTGCCGCAGCCGCAAAAAGCCCGTTTATTTCCCTTGCACATGACCCAATTGCAAGCTTTGCACTCATAATGCTCGTTGTTTTCCCCCACCTGGTGCTTGAAGCAGGCGCATATTTTTCGTCAACAATTGCCGGCGGGCTGCTAAACAAGGCAATCATTGCCGAAAACATGAATTCGATAAGGTTTCGCGTGATTGCCACGCATTCTGTCCTGCTTTTTTTGCTCGGGCTCATATTCCTTGGAGCCGGTGCAATAGTTGAAACGGCTGTAATTGGTGCAATTGCATGAAAAGCAAACAGGAAGAACTGAAAAAACTTATCCGGGAAATACCTGATTTCCCAAAAAAAGGAATTCTCTTCTATGACATCACCACCCTGCTCCAGAATGGGCGGGCTTTTAGGGCTGCAGTTGACCTGTTGTTTGAACACTATGACCGTGAAGGAAAAAGTTTTGACAAGGTTGCAAGCATGGAGAGCAGGGGGTTCATTTTCGGGGCAATGCTTGCATACAAATTCGGCGCCGGCTTTGTGCCCATAAGGAAACCAGGAAAGCTCCCGGCAAAAGCCTTTTCACAGGAGTTTGAAAAAGAATACGGCGTTGATTCCTTTGAAGTGCACAAGGATGCAATAAACAAGGGGGAAAAAGTCTTGGTTTGTGATGACCTGCTTGCAACCGGCGGGACCGCTGTTGCCGCAGCCAAGCTCATTGAACGGATGAATGGAAAAGTGGAAGGCCTTGCATTCGTTATAGAACTAAGCTTTCTAAAGGGGCGGGAAAAACTCAAAGGCTATGACGTTTTTTCATTGCTAAAATACGAAAAGTGAAGGCAAAAATGAAAGTCAACGGGAAAAACTACCAGGCAGCCTGGATGCAGGAAAACACGGTTAAAATGGTTGACCAGCTTGCCCTGCCGTTCCGGTTCAGAATCAAAAAAAGCGATTCATGGCAGGAAAGCGCAGCCGCGATTAGAGACATGACTGTGCGGGGAGCCGGAACAATCGGCGCCACGGCGGCTTTTGCAGTCCTTCAGGCACTCCTTGCTTCAAACCAAAAAAATTACCTGAAAAACTCGCGGCACGCAGTGCAGGAAATCAAAAAAACACGCCCCACTGCAAACGACTTGTTTTACGCAGCCGACTCCATGTCCATGGAAATAAACAAAAGCAATTCTTTTGAAGAAGCAAAAAAAAACGCGAAAAAAAAAGCGTTTGAAATATTTGAATCATACCTTGAATCAGGAAAAAAAATCGGGCTGCACGGAAACGCGCTTCTGAAAAAAAATGCCCGCGTGCTCACGCACTGCAATGCCGGGTGGCTTGCACTCGTTGACTGGGGTTCTGCAACAGCCCCAATCTATGCTGCTTCTCGCGGGGGAAAAAAACCGTTTGTTTTCGTGGATGAAACAAGGCCAAGGCTTCAGGGGGCAAAACTTACCGCATGGGAGCTTGCACAGGAAAAAATTGCCCACTGCGTGATTGCAGACAATGCCGCGGGCCACTTCATGCAAAAAGGGGAAATTGACATCGTAATAACGGGGGCTGACCGGATTGCCTTAAATGGGGATACGGCTAACAAGATTGGAACGTACGAAAAAAGCGTCCTTGCAAAAGAAAACGGCATACCATTCTATGTCGCAGCCCCGCTGAGCACTTTTGACACGCACACCTTGAGTGGAAAAGAAATCATAATCGAGGAAAGAAGCCAAAGCGAAGTACTGCGCGTGCTTGGCCAGGGAAAAAAACGGGTCGAGGAAGTTGAAATTTACTCAAAAAAAAGCACTGCAAAAAACCCCGCGTTTGACATCACGCCCTCAAAATACATTACGGGATTCATCACGCCCAAAGGGATAATAAAACCGACAAAAAACGAAATCCGGAGCCTCTTCAAATGAAAACGCACGCGGCAAAGTTTGAAACCATTTTTGAAGGAAAAGAAATTCCGACAAACCCTAAAAACAAGGGCTTGATAAAATGGGGGAGGATTTTTGCCCTAAATGGCCTTGCGCCAAAATACGGCACGGAAAGCAGCCATGGAAACCTGAGCTTTCGCACAAAAAACAGGATGATTATAACGCGGTCCGGAAGCGACCTTGAAAACTTGGAGGAAAACGAACTGGTTGAAGTAACTTCGTGCGATGCAGAAAAGTTTTGCGTGCACGCAAAGGGCCTTTTTGCCCCAAGTTCTGAAAGCTTTGAGCACTTCGAAATTTACCAGGCGAGGCCGGAAATAAACGCTGTTTTTCACGGCCACAGCCAGGAAATACTTTTGTCTGCAAAAAAACTCGGCATAGTGGAGACAGAAAATGCCGTTCCGTACGGGACAATTGAAAACCTGCGCGAAGTAATGAATGCCCTTGGAAAAAACGATTTCATTATAATGAAGGGCCACGGGTTTATAGCCCTTGGAAAAACGATTGGCGAGTGCGGGAAAAAAGCGCTCCAATTCCAAAAAAAAGCGGTGGAAGTGAAAACAAAGTGATTGGAATAATAGGCGGCTCGGGCCTTGAAGACCCTAAAATCTTAACAGGTTTTGAAGAAAAAAAAGTGGAAACACCCTATGGAGAGCCATCAAGCCCCATAGTTATTGGAAAAATCGGGGGGCAAAAAGTCGCGATTCTTTCAAGGCACGGGAAAAACCATTCAATCAGCCCTTCAAACATTAATTTTCGGGCAAACATCTGGGCATTAAAAGAACTTGGAGTAACACAAATCCTTGCAACAAGCGCGTGCGGTTCACTCCGGGAAAAAATAAAGCCCGAAAATATTGTTTTTCCGGACCAGTTCATTGACTGGACAAAAAAAAGGGAAACAACTTTTTTTAACCACGGCAAGGTTGCACACATACCTCTTGCAGAGCCATTCTGCCCAGTCATACGGAAGGTTCTTCTTGAAACCTCCAAAAAGCTCGGCTTAAAAGTGCATGGAAAAGGGACCGTCATAACAATTGAGGGGCCACGGTTTTCCACCCGCGCCGAGTCAAACATGTTCCGCCTCATCAAAGCAGACGCCATAAACATGAGCACCGTGCCTGAATGCGTTCTTGCACGCGAAGCAGGAATCTGTTACCAGGTTGCCTGCCTTGTCACAGACTATGATTCGTGGCACCTGCAAAAAGAACACGTCAACGTAGAAATGGTGGTAAAAGTCATGAAAACAAACGCGGAAAACGCAAAAAAGCTTTTCATTCAAGCCACCCCAAAAATCGCGCAAGCAAAAAAAACCTGCAGCTGTGAAAAAGACATCAGCAAAGCATTCATCTGAAAAAAAAACAAAAAGAAACTTCAACATAACAATTGTTGTTTTGTCAGACCCCAGCCGAAAGGTTAATTAAACGCAAGCCGCTTTTCTATTTTCACATGGGAAAATTCGAGACAAAAAAAACAGAGCTTTTGCGCAAGGGAGACCTGGAAAAGACAAAGTTCCTTGAAAACATTGAAAAACTCATTCTCCCAAGCCAGGTGAAAAAAATACAGCAAAACGACAAAACCGTGCTCAAAGAACTCGTGCTTCCCGCATGGGTGGACTGGGGGCTTTTGTACGACTGGGCAAGCACGAAAAAAATCGGCAGCGGAAAAACCTGCATCCTGTGCAACCTTGACGCGGAAAACGGGGTTTTTCTCCTCGAAAAATACATTTGCGAAAGCTGTTTTCTCAAAATCAAAAACATCTAATTAATTTTTTTTTCAGATGACTTTTTCCTTTAACAGCTTGTTGTAAAACGAAATGTTCACCAGCTCCTCCTGCACGTCATACAGGAGGCGGTAAATCATCCTTATCGTCGAACGGATTTCCGGGTCGGTTAATTTGGAGACTTCGATTTCGATTTTTTCTTTTTCCTCTTTTGAAGGCAGGGAAAAACCAGGTTCGGTTGAAGTAACCGGGAACACTATGTGCTTTTTGACAAACAATTGCACGCCTGAAAGGAGTTTTTCAATTTCCTTTGGCTTGCGCCTGTTTTTTTTAATGTAAAGTGCCAGGTCTTCAATCTCGTCTGCAATGTTCTCAAGCTTCTTGCTTATCAGGAAATATGGGACAACAAAAAAATTGTGCTTTATGCCTGACGAGTGCATGATGCTTGAGTCAATGAGGGAAACGGTTATTATTTTTGACACAAGGTTAAAAAGCCTGTCAATTTCAAGTTCATTTCTCTGTATTTCCTCAAGGTCCATTTTTTCAGAACAGTTCTTGATTGAAGAATGCAGTATGAGGCCTATCCTTGAAAGAAGGTTATTTGCATTGACTTTTGACTTGTCAAGCAGAACATTAAGGACAATTTTTTTTGAATCCTCAGACACGACTTCGGTTGCACTCATGTGCTGGAGCGTCTCCTTTATTTTTGAGCGCTTGGAATCAGGTATTTCTTTTTCGGAAAAAATGCTTATTTTTTCAGCGCCAAGATAATAAGCAGCAAAAAGCACCTGGTAAAAATCTGAGACATGCTCTTCAAGCTTTATTGAAAAACTCTCAAGCGGTTTTGTCCTGGCTGTTGCGCCTGATGAAACCATCAAAGCGCCATCAGGAAACTCGCTGAAGAAAACAGAACTCTTGGAGCGAAGACCGGATTTTTTCACCCATTCTTTGGGCAAAGAAACAGAAAAAGAACTGCCCCCGACTTTTTGTATTTTTCGTTCAATCACGAAAACCAACACACCCAACTATATATTTTTTTAAAAATATATATACCATATAGACCAAAAGTATATAAAAATGGATTGCGTTAATGATGTAGAAAAAGCAAAAAAAGAAATGGGGGGATAAAGATGCAAAAAACAGGACAAAGAGCCACAAAAAGGCCCGTCCCGGACCATCCTTTGACAGACCTTTTGGAAAAATGAAAGAAAAAGCTTCACCCTTCTTCCATTTCCCACCTGAAAAAACCCGGGGCACCAAGTTCGAGCTTTTTGCGCAAAGGCCGCCTGATTTTTCCGTGAACCCTTGCAAGCAGCAGGTAACGGTACTTTAACGCCAAAAGCCAGTTCATTACTTCAGAAAAGTTTTCGCTTAGAAAAACAGTATTTTCTTGCATTCTTTTGCCAAGTTTTTCCAGAAAAGGAGCCTCTACAAGCAAAACCTCGCTCAAATGCAGGCACTTGCGGCAAAAAAGGTCCGACTCCTGTTCAGGAAAACCCCTCAAACGCAAAGCGTTCAGCTCATTTGCAAGCTCTTCAATCTGCCCTGCAATCTCCAAAACCATTGAATCACTTGATGCCATGCATGAATAATGCATAAAACAGGTTTAGCATGGTTTGGGAGGACACGCACCTCGCTTCCACTGAACCCTTGCGCTCAACAAACTGGCAAAAGAAACATCAGCCTATTGTTCACTTGCCCGTTTGTTGATTCACGGCGCGGACACCTTCGGTAGCCCTTGCGCGAGCTTGCGGCCGTATATGTCTCTTCTTCAAAGGACTGGTAATACACCCATTGCTAGTCTGAATTCAAGCAGAGCCATAAAATCAAGTGGATGCAGAGGTTCGAACCGGCTTTGTGTAAGAAGTCGCTTTTGTGTAGAAAGTCTGAATTCTGTGTAAAAAGTCAATAGTCAAATAAGTTTTATTTGTCCTTCTAAGTTTGGAGAAGGAACTAATAAAAGCCACAATGCTTCTTGGCTTGGAACATGGTATTTTGAGCGACCCTCTATTTTAGACAACCGTATAGCCCCAACATTTCTTAATTTGACTAATGCGCTTGATATGTTTTGTGGTTTCATTTTAAAGTATTCTGATAGGAGTTTATTTGTTGTTTCTTTTTTTTCTAAAATTCGATTTAACACTTTAATTTCGGTAGGGTTTAATTCTGCAAGAAATCTATTTTGGGCAAATTTATACAATGATAATTTTAGTAATTGCGGGTCTATTTTTAATGGTCTGGCTTTTATTGTTTGGCTTATTGAGCAATCTAAACTTCGCAATATACCCCTAAGATTTCCTGAATAAAGTTTAAATAAAATCTTAAGTGTTTCTTCTTCGTAAGGAATTATTGGAGTTACAATATTTTCTTCTTTAATAGTCAAAAATTTAATTCTTAGATTTATTATCTTTTTTATTTCTTCGAAGTTAAAAGGATTTAATAAAACTGGGACTT
>JAUSEO010000030.1 GCA_030651515.1 archaeon
ACAAAAAGAAAAGTCAAGGTTTTACGACTATTTCCCTTGCTTTTCCCGCAGAAATTTTCCCTTTCTTTTAGCCAACGACTGTTCCAACTGCCGCTTTGTCTGCAGCGTCAATGAGCCTTTTTGTGATTATCCCGTCAAAGACCACTGTTGAAACCCCCGGCGTTTTTGAGATTTCGTCCACGAGTTTTTTTGTCTCAACTTCTTTTATTACCTTGAGGTCTTTGTCGTAAAGCCTTGCCTTAAGCGAGTTTTTAAGTTCGCCCATTGCAGGTGCAAATTTTTGGCTCTCATCAGTTGTCGGAGTCGCGTCCACTTCAGGTGCAGAAAACACTTCAGGTTGCTGCTGCCCGAATGAAAAGCTTTCAATGCTTCGTGGCCCGCGTGGTGAGAATTCTCTGCGTTCCCTGTGCTCCATTGGTGGGCCGTCCATTCCTCGTCTTGGCCCGCGTGGAGAAAATCCCCTTCCCATTCCTGGCCGCCGTGGAAAAATTTTTCTCGGGCCACGAAAACCATTTTCAGCCATCATTGGGGGGCCGTGGCTTGAGTACCTGAGGAATTCCTCCATCGTGATTTTTTTTTGCAGTGACTGGATGATTTCTTTTCTTGCAAGTTCCTCGACTTCTTTCCCGTCGGGGGCTTTTGCAACAAAACTTGCGCGTGCAATCTGTGCAAAATTCCTTGCAATCAGGGTCCCGCCCCTGTCACCATCCACAAAGACAGTCACTTCTTTTTCGCGGCTTAAGTCAATGACTGTTTTTGGTATCTGTGAACCATTCATTGCGATGACGTTTTTTATGTTGTTCCGAAGCAGGTTTATGACGTCAGCGCGCCCCTCAACGACAACGATTTCGTTGCTTGTTGCAATGTCCGGGCCTGCCGGGAGGTTTTCCGGGCCGAATGCCACAAGTTCTGCTGACCTTGAATCTTCGCGCAGCGACTCTGTGAGTTCTGTTGCGTCAGGGATCTTTGAGCGGAACTGTTCAAGTATCTGCTGTGCCCTTGTTTTTATTTCCTGCCTCTTTTCAGAGCGCACGTCGTCAACGCTTGTTATTTTGAATGAAGCGTCATAAGGCCCGACTTTGTCAACAGATTCAACTGTTGCAGCCAAGAGGCTTGTCTGGACCATGTCCATGCTGCTTGGGACAAATATTTCCCCGCGCGTTTTTCCAAGCACGTTTGAGTGCGTGATTTCAATTCTCCCGATTTTCCCGTTCTTTTGCAGTTCTTTCAGGTCCATTTCATCGCCAAGCAATCCTTCGCTTTGGCCGAACACTGCACCGACTATGTCTGGCTTGTCAACGACCCCCTGTACTTCAAAAGAAATTTTAACCATGTATTTGACGTTGTTAACGTAAGTTTTTGCCATTTTTTATTCAACTCCTTTGCAAAACTATTTTTTTTCCAGAGAACCAGGTTTTTTTTTGATTGGCAAAAATTTTTTTTGTTTGAAAAGCTTTTTTTTTCAGAGTGATTCAAGAAAGCGCATGGCGCTTTCCTTTTTTTCGACCAGGATTTTCTTGTTTTTTGATTTATGGCCTGAAACAATCACTGTTTTTGCCCCCAATATTTTTCTGAGGGTTTTTTCGATTTCCTTGTTTGCTGCGCCTTTTAGTGCAGGGGCTTTTGTCTTCACTTTTAGTGAATTGGTTTGCCTGTCAAACGAAACGATTTTGAATTGCCTGGCGTTTGCATTCACGCTTAAGCCAAGAACCATTTCCTTAGGCACAAATAAAACCCATTGAAAAACTTTTCAAAAAAAAGGCTTCGTTTTTTTTGGAGCCTTTTTCCAATTTTTTCCCTAAAACCTTTGTATTTTCTGAAAAAACAACAAATGTAATGTATAATTATTACATAAAGTGTGTGAATATAAATGCTTTTTAAGCTATTAGTTTTGGGGTGTTTTTTGGCTTGACGCGCTATTCAAAGGGTTCTAATGCTGAGCGCGAGCTCATTAAAGTGCTTTTTGGCAAGGGCTTTAGCGTGGTCCGCGCCGCGGGTTCAGGCAAGACTTCCCTGCCATCCCCCGATATAGTGGCCCTTAGTTCGACGAAAAAACTGGCTTTTGAGTGCAAGGCCTGGGATTCCGAATACCTGTCCATTCCGGTTGAGCAGATAGAGGAGCAGCTTTCCTGGGCACTCCGTGCGGGGGCAGAGTTTTTCGTGGCATGGAAAATGCCCCGGAGCGGCTTTTTTTTCCTTGCGCCAACAGACTTTGTCCGCACCGAAAAAAGCTTTGCAATCACCAAAAAAACTGCCTGCGAGAAAGGCGTGCGCCTTGAAGTCTTGCTTGGGGAACAGGAGAGGCTCAAGGTTTAAAATAACCACGACGCCTAATATATAGGTGCTGTTTCTTGATTGAACTTGAGTTAATGATAAACGATTTAGGCAAAATCCTTGAAAAGGAAAAAGGGTTGCGGAACAAGCACCTGCTTGAAACCGCCGTGATTTCCCTCAAGGAATACGAAATGGCGATTTCGCGCGGGGATGCCACGTACGTCCAGAAAAGGAACATGCAATAAAGCTATTTTCTTCTTTCCATAAAGTAAACTTTTCTTTCAGATAACCGTTGCGACAAACAGCATAGTTACGCTAATCACTGCCACAAGCACCATGACTATGATTGAGTCGATGCTTGTGCCTGCAGAGTAACTCGTGAAAAAAAGGTAAAGGTCCGCCAGGCCAAAGAGTATTCCAAGGCCGATGAGGGTGCGGCTGATGTTTTGGTTTCTGCCGCTGATTCCCTTGACTTTCATTTCATCCAAGTCAAGTTGCACGGTCCGGACTTCTGATGCTAGCTCCTCGATTTTTTCCTTGACTTTGTCGCCAAGGAAGGAAACTTTTTCTATTTTTTCCTGTGCCTGCTCGCGGAACAAACTCAGTTCTCCGCGCATGTCTTTTTCGTACTGCTGTATTTCAGTGATTGATTTTTTCGTCACGTCATCCTGTATGCTGCGCGCGGTTTTCTGCGTTTCATCCTCAATCGCTTTTTCAAGTCCGGGAATTTCATTTTTGATGTTTTCCTTCACGATTTTTGACAACTCGCTTCTCAAGAGTGCAAACGTGTCGGCTTCCCCGATGAGAAGCAGTTTTTTTGCTTTTTTCTCGTCTACCCCAAGCTCTTTTAATGTCTTGACTATTGTTTCCTCGCTTTCCCCCTCTTTCACCATTTTCTGGATTATTTCAATTATGCTTGAATCCACTTTTTGTGCCGTTTACTTCACTTCCAGTATTTTTTCAATTGATTCGTTATAATTTTCTCCTTTGATGTTAAAAACAATTGCTCCACTTCCTGTTTTTAGCGGAGTGATGATGAATGACTGTGGCGAACAATCACCCGATTCTACAGTGACAAAGCTGTCCAGTTTTTGCTCTTCAAAAAAACCATTTTCAAGGACAATTTCAATCGTGAGTGTCTTTGGCTTTGTTGACCTGTTGCATAACTGTACGCCTGCAATTGTTTTTTCCCCTGCAAATGCGTTTTGTGGTGTTTCAATCAGGACTTCTATTTCTTTTAATCCTCCGCCGAGGAAAAGCGTTTTTCTTGTTTCCTGGTAAAAAGGCGCTTTTGCAACCAGCACGGCTGTTTGCTGCCCGCTGATTTTTTCTGTGGGCACGCTTACTTCCTGCAATGCTGAAAGGATTTGTTCTTCAAGCAGCACGATTTCTGACCCGTTGATTATTGCAGTGACTTTCGCGTTTTTTATTTCCCGGGCCGTGGAATTTTTGAGGATTATTTTTCCTTCCTGCCCTTCGAGCAGGTCAAGGCCGGAGTTGAAGAAAAGAACCCATGCAAGCAGGGTGAAAAGCACCAGGTAAATGAGTGCAAAGACTTTGACTGATTCTTTTTTTTTCCCGTACAGCATGAATAAAAGGTTTTTCAAACCGGTATTTTAACCCGCGTTTTTTTTGAGTGTGATTTTTCCCTTTTGCCAGGCGCTGATTATCTGAAAAGTGATTGTTGAAACGTCTGGTTGTCCGCCTTGTTTGAGCCTTTTTTTCTTGAAGGCGATTTCTTCAAGAAGCTGTTCAGTGCTTTTCCCAGCCAGTTCGACTCCCCAGAGTTCTTTTGCTCCTTCTTCCCTCAGATAGTTGAAGATTTTTTGCACGGCTTTTTCCGGGTTTTTGAGTGCCTGTGGGTTTTTCGCGGCTATAAGTGTAAGGGTTGCCTCGCCGCCCTTGAAGAAAGGCATTACTCCTGGCGTGTCAACAAGCATTATTTTTTTGTCAAGGCGGATTAATTGTTCTCCTTTTGTCTGCCCTGCAGTGGAAGAAACGGGTGCGCTTCTTTTTCCCCTTAGGTAATTTATGATGCTGCTTTTGCCCGTGTTTGGGTATCCAAGCACGCAGACAAAGAGCTCTTTTTTCGCGGAAAAAATCTTTAACAGGCGCATGAGGTCGTTTTTTCCTTTCCTTTCGCGCGCTGAAAAAAGCAGTGCGGGAAACTCCTTTGAAATGCTGTTTTGGAGTTTTATTGCCTCGTGCTTTGAAACCAGGTCCGACTTGTTTATCACGACAACCAGTTTTTTGTCTGCCTTGATTGCGCTTTTCTCAAGCTCCACATTCCGGGTCTGGTTTGGGAAACGCGCGTCAATTATTTCAAGCACCACGTTGCTTCCGCGCATTATTTTTCTTACACGTTTCCAGTAGTTCATCTATTTCCCTCTATTATGCTTTGGGTCGTTTAATTCTTTTAAATTTCAACTTTTTTTCTTGTGCTGCTTTTTTTCTTCGAATTTCTTTTGCTGTATAATATACTCTCAATTCATCTAATCTTCTTCTTAGATAACTTTCTATAGCTTCGTCAGAAGGGGCTTTGCCATGCCATATCATATTTTTAGGTTTCATTGTTTTGTACAAATAAGCTGCGTGGCCCATTGCTGCAATTACTAATGCCGGTTTTTTTGCTTGGATTTTTCTTTGGAATGAAATGTCTCGTCTGGGGCCTGCCAATACATCTCGCCTAGATTCTATTCTGGCATGCTTTCTGAATTCAGATTCATTGGATTTTGGCGGCTGCACGGCTGTCCTAGATAATCTGCTATTAGGTGTGTTAACTCCCTGTTCGAGTGATAAAACCTGCCTTCCATGGCTTTCTGCATATTTTGCAAGCTCATGATACATATTAAGTTGGTGTTTTATTATGGCTTCCCAGAATTGTCTGTTCGCAATAGGTTCAGGATACCTCATTTTCATGAATGATTCAAAAGTCCATTCTTCCGGGCTTTCAAGCATTACTATGTCACCAGGTTTGCTATTTTCATCAATTATTTTTTTACCATATTCAATTCCTTCTTTTATTCTATCCAAGGCTATCTTACTTGCTCTTAGCTCTGCTGTACCCTGTTCATATATTGCATCATGTACTGTTATATCTCTATGAATCTTTGAGGCAAAATCAAACAAGTCTTCAATTCTCAAGTGGTTTAATTGAACCAATGTGAAATCCCTGTAAGGTCTTCTAATTAGTTTTCCAAGCCGGTCTAAGAACTTCATTTTTTTTCACTTGAAGTAGTTTTTCATTCCTGCCACGCCTGCTTTGAGGAAATAAAAACCGGCTAATACGACTGCGCCCATGATGACGATTATTCCAACTGGGTTTGCGACTGAAAAGAACCCCTGCCCACCCGCGTCTTTTTGGAGTGCTGCAAGGAGTGCAAACATTTCAATTGCCAAAAACGCGAGGATGATTCCGCCAATCAGGTAACCGATTTTTTTCATCCGTTTTTCCTCTTAAAGCAACTTGAGTTTTCCGGTGAACTTGTCGATTTTTTCTTCCGGTGCGGGCCCGATGCCAAGTGCTGTTGCAGAGCCAGGTGCGACTTGTGTGTGCCCCGCGTCTTTGATTAGCGCGCATGGGAGTTCTTTTTTTGCATGTTCAAAAAGCTCCAGTAACTCTTTTTCCGAACCAACTTTGAGGACGACTTTTTGCTGTCCCTGGCTTTTCCATTCTTCTGCCCATTGAGGGTTTTTTTGCTGTGTTTTTTCAAAGGCCGAAAGCGAAGCGTGTGCGGATTGGGCGGCTATTTTTCCTTTTCCCATTTTTAGGTCTGTCCTGACAACGATTGCCTGTTTGAATTCTGCCATGTGTTTTGCCTTTTTACTAGAAAAGTGGGTGGTCTAAGAATTTATTTCTTTGCCGCACCGGCAACTCAGCCTGTAAGCGTTTAAATACATCTGGCTTTTCCTTTCTTTTATGGGTTTTTCTGCTTTTATTGACCGGGCTGTGAGTTTTATTCATTTTTCGGAGGACTCCAAAAAAAAGCTTGCCGAAAAGCTTGTCCCGCTGCGTGAAAAAAAGTTGGTGGTTTCAGGGGAGATTCTTGAGGACAGCCTGGTTTTGCCCGTGCATGAAAAGGCTGTTGCCGGAAGGATTGGTGGCGTTGACTCTGGTTTTGTCGGAAAAAGGCTTTCTTCGCTTGACGTTTTGCTCGTGCGCGCTGTTGGCGTGGTTTTTGATTTTGAAGACGGGGCCGTGAAAAAATGCAGTTATGTCCCGACCGCTTATTCTTTCCCTGTCCCTTTCATCACCAAGGCGGGGCTTGAAGCTGATGAGGCAAATGCAAGCAACAGCCTGCTTCGCCTCAAAGAGGAAATCAAGACTGCAATTGCTGTCATCAAAGAGCACTCTCCGTCAACAATGTTTCTTGATGGGAGCATTGTCCCCCAGTACGTGGACAAGCCAAGGTCTGACTCTGTTGTGAATAATGAATACCTGTCCACGATAAAATTGTTTGAGGAGCTTTTTGAAACAGCGACCCAGAACAATTGCCTGCTTGCAGGGTGTGTCGAGGACTCGCGCGGAAAAAGATTTGTTGACATAATTGAAACAGGCGTGATTGCGGGAAACGGTTTGGGTTTTTCCCTTGAACACATTTTCGACGCGTCTTTGCTTGATTATTTTTTGGAGCAGGGGCAGAGGACTTTTTGCTTTCCGTACACCAAGGACGCTTCACGCCACCCGATTCTCAAGGACTTTGACTCAAAGTGGTCGTCTTCTATTTTTTCTTTTTACGTCAAGCCAGCGGTGTTTGACCGCCCTTTGCGCGTGGAGTTCCTAAGCAGCCCTGCAAGGGCAAGCGCGACTGCGTCTGAAATAGCGTCGACTGTTTTTTCCCTCAGCAGCCATCACCGCGAGTATGCATATCCAAGCGTGCTGATTGAGGCTGACCTGCGAGCGCGGCTCACCCCGCAGGAAATTGACACGGTGTATAACAAGATTGTTGACAAGGTTTCAAGGACAATCAAGCTTCGCTTGCGCAGGGACAAGAGGCCGTTTTAGGGAATTAAAACGATTTTGGTGGATTTCATGCTTATGTCAGCGCAAAAGGAAAAGTTTTTCAAGTTCTGCCCGGACTGTGGTTCTTCCAACTGGAAACTCACGGACATTCCTGCCTTAATTGCATATAGGGAGCTTTACGTGCGGTGCGTTGACTGTGGCTTTCAGGCAAAAGAGTTTCCCGAAGGCACGGCGGAGTTCATTGAGGGTTTCCGCAGGCAAAAAAACAAGGCAAGTGATTTGCGTTGACTGAAGAAATCGGGACGATTATAAGCACGCTTGAGGGGCCGTCACCCGGCAAGGTGAGTTTTGTTGTCACGAGTGGCATAATGAACCGCGGCCAGTTTGTGGAAATTGACTACTCGCAGGGCCGGCTTGTGGGGCTCGTGGTTGACGTGTTTAAGACCAATAAGTATTTTGAGCGCGCAGAATCAGTAAAGGAATTCGAGTCTTCCGGTAAAAAGTTGTTTGAGCAGTTCCCTGTTTCTGAGTGGGAGTACCTGGTTGCTGAAACCAAGCCAATGGGCGTGTACACAAACGATGGCAAGATTATCCGCCATTCTTTTCCCCCAAGCCCCGGGGACAAGGTCAGGGTTGCGTCGTCTGAGACTATTGAAAAGTTTCTGGGCTTTGACAAAAATGGCGTGCACTTGGGTGAAATAAATTTTCACGGCACGATTGTGAAGCCAAATCTTTCGCGCCTGCTGAAAAAGCACCTTGCAATATTGGCCATGTCTGGTGCAGGCAAGTCAACTGCGGTTAAAACAATTATTGAGGAAGTGCTTGACAGAAAAAAGGAAAATGGAAGGCTTGCAGTTGTAGTCATTGACGTGCATGGCGAGTACACTTGTTTTGGCGAGCCTGCAACAAAGCCCGGTGAAGTTGATTACACAAAAAAAACTTTTATCATAAGGTCGCATGAAATAAAAATCGGCGTGCCCAAACTGAATGTCGGGCTTGTTTCAAGCATTGTGTCTGGTTTGAGTTCGCCGCAGAAACGCGAGCTTGAAAGGATTCTCAATTCCCTGAAGTCTGAAATGAAGCAGGGTGCAGGCCCGTTTGACTTGAACCGTGTTGAGGCCGTGATTTCCCAGGACAAGTCAATCAATGATGCAACCAGCAGGATTTTGCTTTCATGGATTTCAAGTTTGAAGGATCTTGACTTGTTTGGGAAAACTGATTCACCAAGCGTTTTTGATGTTCTGCGCCCGGGGCATTTAACTGTCTTTGATTTGTCGGATGAAATAAACCTGAAAAAAAAGCAGATAATCGTTTCTTATTTCACACAGAGGTTTTTCTTTGAACGCAAGAATGGCGCGATTCCGCCTTTTTTGCTTGTTATCGAGGAAAGCCATCAGTTTGCACCCCAAGAGGCAAAGGAAGAGTATGCAATTTCCAGAAGAATAATTGAGACTATTGCGCGTGAGGGGCGAAAGTTTGGCGCTTGCCTTTGCCTTGTGTCCCAGCGCCCGATTAACCTTTCCACAACGGCTTTGTCTCAGTGCAATTCAAACATCATTCTGCGTGTAACTAACCCTTATGACTTGAAGCACATTGGGGAGTCAAGTGAGGGAATTGACTCAAAGAGCCTTGAAATGATTACCACTCTTGCAGTTGGAGAGGCCCTGCTTGTCGGCGAGGCCGTCAATCACCCTGTTTTTTTCCGCGTTAGGAAAAACAAGTGCCCGGAGTCAAAGCATGAAATTTCCCTTGAACAGGCTGCGCGCGTGTTTGAGGAAAAAAAAGAAAACTTAAATAAGGAAGCTCTGCAATTCCTTTGAAGGAAAAATGGTTTTCATAGAACTTGCCTTGTTTGCCGCAGGCCTCCTGGTTTTGGTGCGGTCTAGTGATATTTTCGTAGAGTCTGCTGCGCGCTTGGCAAAGCTTTTTGGAATAAGTGCCTTTGTAATTGGCTTGACGATTGTTGCTGTGGGCACATCCTTGCCGGAGCTTGCAACTTCCATTGACGCATCCCTGAAAGGAGAATCCGGCATAGTGGTTGGCACTCTTATTGGAAGCAACATTGCAAACATTGGGTTGATTCTTGGCCTGTTTGTCCTGGTTTCGGGGAGCATGGTTGTTTCAAAACAAGTTTTTGACAAGGACTTGTTCTTGATGCTTGTAGCGACCCTTGTTTTTTTTTATTTTATTTCTGATGGTGTGATAGGTTTTCTTGAAGGAGCTGTAATGTTTTTGATGTTTGTCGGCTATGCCTTGTTTTTGCTGCATTTTGTGCCGCGTTTTGAAACGATTTTCAATTTCCCCGTTTTTTTGAAATCCTTTGCCGGTGTAGGTTCTTTTTTTCTCAATGTGTCAGTTTACAAGGAGATTTTGCGCAGCGGAATTTCGCCTTCGACTTATGCTTCCCTTATAAGGGATGAGCCGGATGTGTTTGAAAAAAAATTCGGAAAGCACCTTGAAGGCAGTGAGAGAAAAAATTTTCTTGAGAAATACAAGTCAGAGGTACTGTCAAGGGTAGCCAGGCATTCTTTGCTTTTATTGTTCAGCCTTGCAGGGGTAATAGTGGGTGCTGACCTCCTTGTGGCCAACACGATTGTTTTGGCGTCAATTTTTGGGATTTCTTCACAGCTAATCAGCCTTACAATCATTGCAGTGGGCACTTCCCTGCCTGAATTGTCTGTTTCCATTTCAGCTGTAAGGAAGGGCGTGCCGGGCATTTTTCTTGGCAACATTATCGGGAGCAACATTGCAAACCTTTTGCTTATCGGGGGCCTGAGCGCAATTGTTGCCCCGCTTGTGGTGCCCCTTGCAGGGGTTTCGTTGCCGCTTCTTTTCATGATTTTGATAAGCGTTTTTTTCTGGGCCGCGGTTTTTGGTTCATGGAAACTCACGCGTGCGGCAGGGCTTGGGCTTTTCCTGGTGTACGCTGCGTTCATTTACCTGCTTGCAATGGGGTATTCTCTCTCCGTGTGAAGTGCCTTCGCAAAGAGTATTAAATAAGTTTTTACTTTTATTAATAGTAATTTTTTACTGGTCGTGGGGGTCATGAAGCGCGTTTTTGCAGCCGCAATTTTTTTACTCGTTTTTTTTTCCCTGAACGCGTTTTCCGGAATTGTGACTGACAGGGTTTTTGAAATATGTGACGTTGTGGAGGATAAGTGGAACTTCAACCCCCCACAGAATTATGAGGAACCAGGCTACTCGTATAATGGCTCGTATGGTGAACGCGGCGAGATGAGCCCGTATGGGCTAGGAAAGTATATTTTTTCAGATACTTATTCTTACCACTTTTTCAAGGAACAGGGAAACCCCAATTGGCAGGGAGACGGGGGCTTTAGCCATGTAGGCAATGATTTTGGCGGGCCTGAAACAAGTGTCGGGCTGTACCTCAACTGGGAAAGAAAGTTCGTGGTTGACGGTAAAAGAATTGACTCGGAATCGTTTGATGTGAATGAGTCACAAAGGCTTTTTCCTTTTCTAAGGGAAAGCTTTCCCACTTTTTTTGGCGGCAAAATCAGGAACATTCCCAACATCTACAACCCCGAACTTCTTGGAACTTTTTTTTATCTTATCCCAAATCCTAAGTGGCCCAACTATCAATGTCTCCAGTCGTGGATGGATTATGGTGATGGGCGTGGAGAAGTGCCGTATGGGCCGTATGTTTGCCCGGAGTACGATTATGAGCCTCCGTTACAGGTGGAAGTTGTCTGTCCGCGTGTGTGCGACCGGTACCCAATAGATTTTGCTGGTGACCTCGGGGTTTATGGGCTTTTCCAAAACAAGGGTTTCCAGATAATTGACGACGAGTATAATCCATGCGTGGGCGTAACTGTCACAGAGTATGACATTACCTGTGAAGGCGCGCCGCCTCTTCCTGTTAAAGAGGGTGGGCCTTTGGACAGCTGGCAGATTGCTAGTGGCTATAATTTCAGGGTTGAAGGCGTGTGCGATGCCTGTGGAAACGGCTACCGTGACAAGTTCTGTGAAAAAGGCGACATGTTTGAGGGCGCGCCATGCACATCGGATGGTGAAAGATATATACCTGGAAGCTGTGAGGGCGGGGAACAAGCCTGCAAGTACAATGATTATGAGCAGTGTGACGATGGAAATGGGCGGTGGGATGATGGTTGCTCCCCGTTGTGCATTCTGGACGACACGCGGAAATGCGGTAACGGAATCCTTGACTCTGATGAGCAGTGCGAGATTTTTAACCCATGCCCGAACAGGCAGGCGTGCACGCTCAACTGCCAGTGTGGTGCCGTGTGCGGCAACGGCATCCCTGAAATTGGGGAAGACTGCGATGACGGCATAGTTGACCCTGATGACACGCACTTGAATGGCTCTGCTGACGATGACGGTATATGCGTGATTGACGTGGAAAGGCGTCCGGAGTCCTGCAAGACTAATTCTTGCGGTGACGGTTACCTTGACCAGCGCGTAGAAGAGTGTGATGATTGGAATAATTCTGATGGAGACGGTTGCAGCGCTTCGTGCGAGATAGAAGAGGGCCCTGTTTGTGGTGACGGGAACATTGAGCCGCCAGAACAATGTGAACAGAACAGTGATTGTTCCAGCGGTAATGTGTGCCAGAACTGCAAGTGTGTTGAGGAAGAGTTTTGCGGCAACGGCAACCCTGACCCAGGCGAGCAATGCGATGACGGCGTAGACACTGACACTTATTACACGGAAAACAAGGCTGACGATGACGGGA
The DNA here is from genome assembly GCA_030651515.1 of archaeon. Taxonomy (GTDB): domain Archaea; phylum Iainarchaeota; class Iainarchaeia; order Iainarchaeales; family GW2011-AR10; genus JACQJF01. The sequence goes on from JAUSEO010000030.1 coordinate 11,949, forward strand.
TGTGCGTGATTGATGGCCAGAAAATGCAGGTGTCATGCATGGATAATTTTTGCGGTGACGGTTACTTGTTCGGGTCTAGGGAAGGGGGGTCAGAAAAATGTGATGACGGCAGTCACTGTGAAGACGGTAGTGTATGTGAAAATGATGTTGAGTGTGCCGGCATAGGCGGTGGTTTGTGCCTGCCAAGAGACAATGATGGTTGCAGTGCTTCCTGTGTCATTGAGTATTGTGGCGACCGGATTATACAGCCTCCGCGCGAGCAGTGCGAAGCAACCCCTGACTGTGGCCCTTTTGGTGGTGACTTGGTTTGCTTCCAGTGCCAGTGCGTTGAAGAGCTTGACGACTATTACCAGCTTGGAATTTCTTCTGAAAGCGTTTATGGGCTCGGCAACCCACTTGTCGCTACCTATAATCTGGATAGAACCGTTTCAGATGGCCAAGTGACGACAAAACTACATTACTATATTTCTAATCTAAAGGGGGAAATAATTGGCGGGGAAACTGCCAAGGATATAACTTTTTTAAATGGCGAAACTGGTTTCTTGCATCTCTGGAATGACTTGCAGCTTTCATCTGAAAATGGCTTTCAGCCTGGCACATACATTTTGTTTGGCAGGGTTGAGCCGTTTGATGGGGAAAAATTCACTGCAAACAACCATGCAAGCAAATACATTACAATAACCAGCCAGGAAGTTCAAGTGAACATCCCTGAAACAAACCTGTTGCTTGTTGTTGTGTCTGCCTTGGCGGTGGTTTTCATTGTCCGCAGAAAAAAGTGAAAAACTCACTTGCTGATTTCAAGTGCCTCAAACAGCCATGAGGCGTCCTTGCCCGTGATTTTTTCTGTTTCCTGTTTTATGATTTCATTTGTCGGGAAAGGAGAAGCATGTGAAAAACCTTTTCCCTGCGCAATTTTTTCCACGCGCAGTGCATGGAGCTGTTTGAAAAGCCGTGCAGCGCATTCTTTCCCGCACTCCAATTCTTTTTCAAGCGCGTAAAAAAAAGCTGCCCCCCTGTCATGCTCTGTAGGGTGTGCAATTATTTCACTGATTTTTTCCCCGTTTTTTAGCTGCAGCAAAACAGGCCCGAGTTTTTCATCGCCCATTCTTTTTTCAGGGAACTGCTTTGGGTGGCAGTTTAACCGCGCGTCTGTCTGGATTGCAAGGCCCTCATCAAACCACTTTGGTATCCCCGACCCAAGTGCGTGGAACTCAAATGCGTGGGCTGTTTCGTGCACGTCTGCTTGGATGTTTCCATTTTCGGGCAGTTCTCCAAAACGTGTTATTGACGGGAATTCTGCAAAAGACACTGCCCCGTTGAACGAGATGCCTTCGTTTATGCAGGCATCGCGCGTGCACAATGTTCCTTTTGGCTCCCTGACAATGTAAAAAATTTTTTTTGGCGGTGCAAAACCAAAGTAATCAGAAAGGCATTCTGCAACGGTTTCCTGGTATTCACTCATTGTCCGAAGGAGTGCCAATTGTTCTTGTTTGCAGCCATTGCAGGTTACTTCTGTTTTCTCGCCGCAGTATTTGTTTTCACCGCAGGAAGCGGTTTTTTCTGCACTCCCAAAGAGCACGGCTTGGCCTGCATTTTTTGTTTCAGGATAGTCAAAAGCCAGGAAAAAAACCGGCAGGAAAACCACTGCCAGAACAACTGCGAGTTTTTCTTTCATACAAATGCCTTTTTCCAATTCCGCACCGGCAACGCGGTGTTCCAAAAGAATGTTATTCCAGGTTTTTTCCTTTTATATTTAATGACTCCCAATCTTTTTTATTTATCGAATGTATTGTACGTTCCGGAAAAAAGGCAGATAGTTGCCGAATTCACTTGCGGGTGTGGGAAAAAATCCTGCCGCTATTCTTTTTTTCCTTTTCTCCACCTCCCAAAAACCGGCTCGGTTTCTTCAGTGCTTTTTTCCTCTGACCGCAAAAAAATAAAGCTTGAAGAAAAAGACGGTTCATTTGAAGTAATCGGCTCAACCATGGAAGAGCTTGAAAAAATCCTTTCCACCCTGAGGCAAAAAGGCATTGATTTTTCAGCCATTGAGCCTGAGCGCCAGTTTTTGCTTCTTTCAGGCTGGAGTTTTTTTGACGCATTTTCTTTTGAAAATGGTTCTCCGCAAAAAACTGGTTCTTTTCCTGACAATTCAGCCTTTTCGGCGATTGAAAAAAGCCTTTCAGGTATTTTTGGCCTTTTGTACCGCGACTCTGGTGAAAGCGCAGGGGTTTTCCTCAAAAAAATATGCCTTTCACACATTCTCCGGCTTCACCCCTCAAAATCAATGGCCGGGGTTTCCCTGCAGGTTCTTTTCGAGAACTGGTTTTTTTCAAATTCCAAACCCATTCCCACCGGTTTTTCAGAGCCGGCAAAAAAACCGCTTTCTTCCACTGGCCCAGGTGCATTGTTTGACTTTTCACCGGTGCTGGCAGCCCTTTTTTCGGAAAACAATCTTGGCATTGAAACCATTAACTGTGAGTGCTGCACCCCTTCATCAGTCAATGATTCAAACGTCCTGCCTGATTCGCTTGTCAGTGCAGAGTTTTTGCTGAATGGTTTTTACTTTGAGTCAAAAAACCCGTTTTGGCTTGAAAAATTCCACTCTTCAAAACCGTTTGCAGAACACAGGGTGAACCGCATGAATGAATGGTTTCTTCCCTCTGTCCCTGCCGGCCCGTTCTACAAAAATGAAATTCAGGCAATACCGCTTGTTGATGCAAAGTCTCTTGACAAAAAAGCAGTAAAAATCATTGGCGATGAAAGCCTGTCATGGTCCTGCAGGAAAAAAAAGTCTTTTCTTGCAGAAGGGCTTGGCGCTCTTTTGTCTTTGAGGGGCAGGGCATTGCAGACAATGGGCTCTCTTGAGTCTGAAAACCTTGCAAAAAGCGGTGTTTTGTTTTTTGCTTCAAAGCAGCAGAGCTTCCACGTGTCCTGCATTGAACAACTTGCAGTAACCGCAGAAGAGCTTGCATTCAGTGTCCCTATGGCTGTTTCTTCAAACAGGCATTTTTTTGGCGGGCATTTGGCCAGCGCTTTTTTGTGCCTTTCAGAAGAGTGCTTTTCGCGCTTTTGTTCCCTTGCAGAGAAAAACAGTTTTTGCGTACTTTCGAGGTGTGGCAACAGGGTTTTTGCAGAGTGTGAAAAACCCCTTGCATTGGCTGAGCTTTTTTCCTGTTCTTTTGGCCTGCCTCGGCCCCTCATTTTGAGCCAGAGCCTTCCAGAAAAGACTTAAAAAGGATTCGCTTCGGAATTGTTTTTACAAGCCTTAAAAGGTGTTTTTTTTCATGGGTAAAGCTGTTCCAAAGGGAATAAAGTCAAAGTCAAACCTCTTGGTTGCCAAGTTTGCAGACAGGTTCTCGCCTGATTTTGTCCAGAACAAGGACTTCATAAAGACCCTTGAACTGCCGTTTTCAAAAAAGGAAAGAAACTTGATGGCCGGCTTCATTACAAGAAAAATGAAGCAGTTAAAACAGGCCGCATAAATCCATGTTTTTTTTTAGTTCAAATTTTTAGTTCAAATAATTTCCTGTGCTGTTGGCCTTGAAGGCATTTCTTCCCCCCTTTCTCTTTCAATGAAGTAGAGGGTTGCGCTTGCCGCTTTCTCCATTTCTTTTTCGTGCGTGATGATGAAAACCTGTTCGACCAGTTCCGGCAGGTGGGTTTTGAGGAACTCGCTGAGTTTTTTGACAGTGTTTTTGTCAAGGTTGTGCGTTGGCTCGTCCAGTATCATCAACCCAATGTTTTGCGTTAAGACCAGTGCTATTGCCATTCTGACTGAGAGTGCTGCACAGCTTCGTTCGCCGCCGCTCAATATGCCTTCTACTTTTTTCCATGCAGTGTTTTTTTCCTGTACGAGTATTTCGTAGTTTCCGTCCACAGTGATGTTTACGCGGCAGTTTGTCAGGTCACTGTATGGGTAGATGTTTGCCCAGATGTCGCTTATTGCCTCGTTGATTGATTCAATGAGGCTGTTCCGCAGCTCTGATTGCGCTGCGCGAAGTGCGTTCACAAAGATGCTGAGTTTTTCTGTCTTGTTTGACAGGTTTTCCACTTCTTTTCTCAGCTCGCTTGTTTTCCGCAGTTCATCCTCTGCCATTTTTGTTCTATTGTGTAGTTCCAGAATCATTTCTTCAATGTTTTTGGCTTCTTTTTCCATTGAGCGGAGCTTTTCGCTTGCCTCAACCAGGGCTTTTTTTTGCTCTTCAAATCTTTTTTCGTCAAACGAAAGCACGCTGATTTTTTGCATTGTTTCTTTTTTTTCTTTTTCAAGCCTTTCAAGCTCCAGGGTCGCATTGTGTTTTTCTCTTGCTTTTTCTTCAAGCCCCAAAGCAGCGAGCTCTTTTTTCCTTGCTTCAAGGATGCTTGTTTCAAGGAGTGAAGCCGCCTTTTCAGTGGCGAGTATTTTTTCCCTTACAAGCCCGTGTTCTTTTTCAAGTGACAGTATTTTTTCTTCAAGGCTCTTTTTTTCTTCCAACGCCTCTTTTGTTATTTGTTCCTTCATTTTGTCGTCAAGCTCTCTTCTGCACACGGGGCATGATGCATGGGAATTCACCAACTCTGCCAGGTGCTTGCCTGTTTTTGCAAGCTGTTCCCTTGCAAGCCCTGCTTCCTGAAATGATTCCAAGCTTTTTTTGCGGAGCTCTTCAATGTCTTGCCGTGCCGCTAAAAGTTTTTTTTCACTGGTTTTTTTTTCTTCGCTGGCTAGCCGTGCGGCAGTTTTTGCCTCAAGAGTTTCTTTTAGCGCCTTTTCCAGTTTTTCAATTTCCTTTTTTTTCGCACTTGCAGCGGCATCTGCCCTTATTGCGTGTTCAGCAAGCTCTTTGTGGCGTTTTTCATTTTCCTTTGACGCGAGGCTGCTTTCTTCAAGCGCGTTTTTTTGTCGTGCAAGCCCTTTTTTTTCTTCTTCCAGGGCTTTTTTTTGCCCTTCTTTTTGCACTGTTTTTTTCTTTAACTCCAGTAATTCGCTTTCAAGGTTTCTTTTTTCCTGTTCTTTGGCCCAGTTTTTCTTGAGTTCGAGCTCTTTTCTGAACCTGTTCTGCAGGCTCACCGCGTTTTGCCTCACGTTCTCGTATTTTTTTATCAGCAAGAGGTCGTCTATTTTTTCTTTCCTCTCCTGGTTGTTCAGCCGCAGGAAATAGTCTGCCTGGTTTTGCTCAGTGTAAACCGCGCGCGAAAATAATTCATAAGTTACTTCAAGTACTTCTTCGACGCGTGAAGTGACTTCTGTGGGGCGGGGCCCTGCAATGAGTCTCCCGTTTTCAAAGAGCTTTGCTTCGTTCAGGCCTTTTTTTTTGATTGTGCGCTCAACCGTGAAATCCTTTCCTGCATATGAGAAATCAACGCTTACAACCGCGTGTTCCCTTTGCACGGGCTTTGACATGATTACTTCTTCGAGTTTCACTGTTTTTGAATTTGCAAGGGGGAACGTGCCGAACAACCCAAAGCAGAGTGCATCCATGACTGATGTTTTTCCTGAGCCGCTGATTCCTACAAGGACGTTTGTGCCTTTGGAGAAAGAGAGTTCGGTTTTTAAGTGGCTTTTCCAGTTCTCAAGGGTTATTCTCTTTATCATCCAAAAAACAGTTTGGGCAGAAAACTGTTAAAAAGACTCTCTGCCAAGGTTCACAAAGCGTATGTGCCCATTCTTCGGTGGACAGTGATTTGGTGGAAAATTAGAAGAATATAAACAGCTCAAAAAATAGCTAAGGTGACCACGAAATCACAAAGTGTAGCCACCTATCCTGGTGTTAACAACTGCATTTTTTTTAGCGATGATGAAGTTATTATTCAGAGCAGTGTCATTGCGTCGGTTTCCGCGTCCTTAACCCGCGTGTTTTTCCTTATTTCTTCAAGGGTTTTTTCAACCGCGTCAGGGTTCTTCTCGTCCACAAGCACGCCGACTTTGATTATCTCAATTCCAAAGCCTATGGGTTCGGTTTTAACGTCTTTTACAACAGCATTCTTGAGGCTCTTTAATTCTTCCGCGAGTTTTTTCGTTTCATCAGGGTCTTTTGCGCTGACCTTGTAGATTACAAAAATTTTTCCAGGCATGAAAATCACTTTTCCAATAGTTTTCCTTTTTCTAAATCATGCAAAATAAGTGCCCCGATTATTGTCCCCGCTATTTTCCCTGCTTTTCTTGGGTCGGTTGGTTCGCCTTGTATTTTATCCAGTAACCGTAGCGCCCTGTCATGTAACGGGCTGCTTTCTGAAAAAAGCGCCCTTTCATAAATTTGAAGTGTTTGTAACATACTCGTTTGGTCTCTGTCTCCCAATTTGCCCATTGCCTCTTTTAGCCTTGTGCTTTCCCTAAGCCCTGTTATGTATTCGCTTTTTTTGTCTCTTTTCATTTCCTGGATTTCTCCCAGTTTTTCCGCCGCTTCGAACCACTTGGTTACCTGGTCTTCCCTGACTGGAGTTCCTTTTCTAGTTAATCTTCTAAAGAGATTCTCTTGCTCTTTGGGAGGCAACAAGTTTGGTTCTTTTGGTTTTACGGGTTTTTGTACCTGTGGAGCTGGTTTTGTTGTCTGCAGGGTTTTTGGCTGTTTTCTGAATCTGTTGAAAAACCCTGGCATTTTTTCCCTTCAAAATAGCTTTTATGGCCCGCCGAAGCTGCATTCTGGGCAGGAATAGCTTTTGCTTGTGGTCCTGCAGTGGCTGCATCGGACAATGCTTGCCTGCCCGCATTGTGGGCACTTGAATTCAACGAATTTGCCGCTGATGACAGAATTGCAGGTAGTGCATGTTTTCAAGAAAAAATCACTTTTTTTGCCAAAAAGAATTGGTTATACATTTTCTTTCCAGTAACCTTTAAAAATGTTAAATCGGGGGCTTTTTGGCGTTTGTAAAAGGCCTTAAATATTTTGGGCAGCCATAGTTTGTTGGGCCCGTAGCATAACGGACTGTGCGCTTCGCTTCGGCTATTGTCTTTTAGGCTTTAGAGGCAACGAAGTGGTTGGGGGTTCGAGTCCCTCCGGGCCCGCTTTTAGAGGAAAACCTCTTTTCCGCGCATGAATGAAGAAAAGAACTCCGCAAACTTTTTGTCAGAAGAGTATTTTTTGAGTATTTCCTTGCTGGAAAGTATTTTTGCCTTTTTTTTGAGTGCTTTCCTTATTTCCTCTTTTTCGGTTTTTTTTGAGTGTTCAAGCGTTTTTTGCACAAATTTTTTGGCGTCCCACTCCTGCCGTTCTATTTCAACTACCCATCTCCCGTTTTCAATCATCGGCCCGCTCAGGTTTTTTTTGTGAGCTGACAAAAAACTGTCTGAATTGTGCCCGTCAAAAACCTCCGGGCCCGTCCTCATCATTGCTTTTTCCAAAACATTTGCCTTCAAATCAAAAACAAGCACCATGTAGTTTTTCTCGTCAGTGAAAACTTCTCTTCGCAGCACAGCAAATTCTTTTTGTTCAAACTCGTTCTGGATTTTTTTTGACAAGCGCTTCAACTGCCCCCATGCAATGTCCCACACCACGTTTGGGTAACCGGTTTCAATCACGAGCGGCTCTTCTTTTTCAAGCCTTTTTTTGATTTCGCCTGCAGAAAGGGTTTTTTGTTTGTGTGAGAAAAAAAAATGTTCACCTGGCTTTTTCAAAAACTCTCGTGAGGCTGCAATGAACCTGGCCATCTGGTTGAGTGAAAGCGCCGCGGCAACGTTTCTGTTTTTGTCAACAGGGTCGATTATGATGAGCGGGCTGTCAAATGTTTCACTGGCTTTGTTTTCCGCAAGCCGTTTTTCTATGTCAATGACTTCATGTTTTTTCCAGTTTGATGCGGCTGCCAGTGCTTCAAGAAAAGAGCCATAGTGGATGATTAGCAGTTCTGTGACGTAGCCTGGCACGCTCTCGGTTTTTATTTCCGCGCCGTAAGCCTGTATCCCTTTAAGGAATTGTTTGAGGAGGCGCACTTCGTCTTTTTGTTTTTCAGAAAGTTTGTGTACAACGTATTTTGCGTGAAGCGGGCTTCTGTCAACCGCGCTTTTCAGGTTTTCAGCGTTTTCAACCTTGTAGCCTGGAACTATTTCAATGACGTGTTCGCCGATTTTTCCGCGTGCGTATGGGTGCTGTGAGAAAGCTTTTTCCCATTTTTTTTTGCCAAACACGTGGTCGGCTATCCTTGAAGTGTGTGATTCAAGCTCGTTTTCGTTGACGTTGGACGGGAAAAGGGTGAATACATCAATGTCTTTGTCGTTTTTGAGGTGGGTATTTCTTGCAACAGAACCGGCAAGGACCACTTCAATGTGTTTTCCTTCAAGGCCGCGGATTTTTTGTACAATTTGTTCTGCGAATTTTTGGTCATTTTCCTGTTCTTTTGGCAGCGGTTTTATTTTTTCCAGGACGCTTTGCATTATGCCGCGTGTTTTGTCTCTTCCGATTGGCATGATTTAATTAACAGGGTAGTTTATTAATATAGTTAACCATTTTTTTTGACGGGGTTTTTTTTGTGCCGGCGATTGTCAGCCAAGCAAAGGGAAACATTGTTGACTCAAGCGTAGAAACACAGATTGTTGAGGGGTTTCCTTTCTTTTTTTACGAGGTAAAAAAGCCAGTGCTTCCTGAAAACGAGCGCCTGATGCTGTCATCTCTCACACAGATTCTGCAGGGGAAAAAAACTGACGAGCTTTCTGCGGAAAAAGAGCGCGGCATAATCACCGTTGGTTTTTTTTCCGAGCTTCAGCGCGAGGTTTTTTCAAAAGGTTTTTTCCGCTTTGGCGGTTCAAAACTTTTGAGTTTTCAGGAAATAGACGATCTTGCATCCCTTATTGAAAAGATTCTTGGCTCTTTTTTTCCAAAGCTGCAGTCAAAAGAGTTCATTGCAAAAACCGCTGTGGACAATGTTTTTGGGTATGGTTTTGTAGGCGTGCTTTTGAGGGACCGCGAGCTTGAAGAAATAATGGTGAACGGGTATGGTTTTGACGTGTTTGTTTTTCACCGCCGTTACGGGATGTGCAAGACAAACATTGTTGTTGAAGAAAAACAGCTGGACAACCTGCTTCAGCGTATTGCTTTTACTGCAAACAAGTCTTTTGGGGAAGCCTCCCCATTTCTTGACGCGCGGCTCCTTGGAGGCAACAGGGTGAACGCGACGTTTGCAAACGTCACTCCGTTTGGATCCACTTTGACAATCAGGAAGTTCACGACCACGCCTTTATCGGTTGTTGACCTGCTTGCAAACCGGACGCTGTCAAGCGAGCTTGCAGCGTTTCTGTGGGTCATGGTTGAAGGAATGAACGTCCAGCCCATGAACGTCATAATAACCGGCGGGAGCGGCTGCGGGAAAACCACGACCCTGAATGTGCTGAGTTTTTTTGTCAGGCACAGTGACCGTGTGGTTACAATCGAGGACGCGCTTGAACTTGACCTTGGCAGCCACGACAACTGGGTCCGCATGGAGACAAAGCCAAAAATAATGGATTCGCCCGAAGTCACAATGGATGATCTCCTCAAGAATTCTTTGCGCATGAGGCCTGACAGGATAGTGCTTGGTGAAGTGAGGAGCGCTGAAGCCCAGACTCTTTTTGTTGCAATGGATACAGGGCATGACGGCAGCATGGGGACGCTTCATGCAAACAATTCAAAGGAAGCAATTCTGCGCATGACTTCACCGCCCATGTCTGTACCGGAGTCAATGATTTCGCTTCTTGACCTGATTGTTGTCCAGAACAGGTTTTACGTGAAAGGCAAGGGGATGTTAAGGAGGGTTTCGCAGGTGGCGGAAGTTTCTTCAATGGAGAGAAAGGCACTTGTGGGGACTCTTTTTGAGTGGGACAGGAAAACCGATGAAATCAAGCGCACTGATGTTCCAAGCAGGCTAATGGAGGAGCTTGCAGACCGGCTCCAGGTCACGAAAAAAGAAATAATGCGCGAAATAACCGTGCGGAAAAAAATATTGGAGTTTTTGCTTGAGGAAAAAATCACTTCAAACATTGAAGTCGAAAAAATAATCCAGCAGTACTATTACAATCCTGAGTCAGTCCTTGAGCTTGTGGTCAAGCAGTCCGGGGATGTCGAAGAAGTTGAATAACTATTTTTTTTCGCACCGGCAGAGTGGTCTGGGGAGCTTTTAAAGCTTTAGAACCGTTTTCTTTTCTTTATGCAAAAAGTTGTTGAGTTCAACCCGCTTGAGGATTACAAGAACTGCCCGTCGTGCGGAGCAGGGCTTGTGGAAATCCATGCAAAAACCGTGTGCACGCGCTGTGGTTATCGGCGCGGTTGCTGTGACCTTATGTAAATAAATTTCCTTATTCTTCCAGTTCTTTTGAAAACACGGGCGCGTAAACTGCTCCGCGTGGCGAGAGCCTTGACTCAAATAACACGGTTTCTTTTGCCAAAAAAACAAGTTTTTCCTTGCCTTTGCCAAGTTTTTCAACAAACTTTACGAATTCTTCTGGCCTCATTTTTTTGTTGCGTGCAAGCGTGACGTGGGAATGGAATTTTCCCTCGCACATCCCAGTCTGCTCTGCTAATTCCATGCTTATTTTTTCCAGTTCCCCTGCTCCGCTGGTGATTTGCAAAAAGAGAACTCTTTTGTCAAAGTGCGAGATTCCAAAAAGCCCAACTTCAAATGGCTTCTGCTTTATTTTTTCAAGCGCGTGTTCGGCTTTTTTTTGTTCTTCAGGCGTCCGGTTTCCGAGAAAGCACAGTGTCACATGCAGGTTGCCCTTGTCCACAACCGATAGCTGGCCTTTTGGAAGTTTTTTTCCTGTGCTCTCCCATATTTTTTCCTGTATTTCCTGTGGCAGTGGTAATGCAATGAATACTCTTTTTGTTTCATTCATGTCAAGCTTTTCCTGCATTCCTGTTCGAACTTTTCAAGGGACTGGTAGTTTTTTGCAAGTTTTTTGTTTGCGCGTGCAAGGATTTCCCGTGCATATTCCTCAGTAAACAAAATCCTGTCTTCTTTTTTTGCAGGGCATGAAATGCGCTGCGTGCCTGTCAGTTCAAGGATGATTTTTCCTTCCTTTAATACCTGTATCCCGCCTCTTTTGATGCCGCATTTTTTCATTATTTCAAGGAGTTTTTCAGCGTTTTTTACTGTGCCTGTCCCGATGTGGATAATGAATGGCTCCATTTTGAACCAGAGTTCCTCGGCTGATTTTTTGTTTAGTGCGGCCCATAGTTCGGGGAACTCGACTTCCCTGTGCCATTTTGCGTGAAACGCGGCTTCTTTTTTTGTTTCCTGTTCGTTCACCTTCAAAAGCACTATCCTCCCTGAGCACGTGCTTGAAGTGAAAAAGTTTTCCGCACCTGCAATGAAAGTGCACAAAGAAATTATCTGCGGGTCGGCTCTTTTTTTTTCAACTGCCTCAAAAAAGGTCTGGCAGTGCCGCTTCTTGACCATTGAGAACCTTGTGCTTGCTTTGTCCCGGGAAACCAAAAAAAACAACCCCCTATTTTATGTATACTTTTCTTTTTTTTCTTCAGGCAATTTTTAAACTCTTTTGGTGCGTTATTACTTTTTATGAAGCCATTGTTTAAAGCACTTGTTTTCCTGTTTTTTTTCTCTTTGCCCGTTTTTTTTGTTTCGGCTGAAGTGTCTCTTTTCGAGCCGGTTGAAACGCGTGTTTTTGACGGTGACAGCGTGGAACTTGGCTCGGCCGCATTTGGGGAAACCTTCAGGATTATTGCCTCAACTGAGTCCGGCTTTGAGGGGATAACCTGGGACTCTCTTTCGGCGCAAGCTTTGGGCGCGGCTTCCATATGGGCTTTTGAGTCAGGCCACGAGAATGCAAAGAGGATTTTTTTGCAGGTGACCCTTCCAAAGGAAATGAAGGAAGGAATTTACGAGTTTGAGGTTAGTGCATCCAACTCTGCACTTTCATTCACTGAATCTTTTACTGCCCGCCTTGAAGTGCGCAGAAAACTGGTGAAAATAGCGGTTTCCGAATCAGAGCCGTCTTCCCCGGTTACTGTGAACGGCGTGAAAAAGTACCGGCTTACTTTTACCAATCCTTCAATTGCACCCGAGTCGCTTGAAGTCGGGTCAAGCCTTCCGCTTGACTGGTTTTCCGGCAAAACCCTGGTTGTGCCGTCAAAAAAGACTGTCGAGGAAACGGTTGAGGTAAGGCCGCTTGTGCATGGCAAAAAGGATTTTTCTCTGCAGGTTGTTTCAGGGCAAAGCGGGGACACTGTTTCTTCTTTTGGCTTGGCAGTTGAATCAACTCCGACTTTTGCCGGAAAATTTTCTTCTGTTGCATCTGGTTTTCCATTTTTTGCTCCGACTCTTTTCTCTGCATATTTTTTCACCGGTTTTGTGGGTTCTTTTTTTTCATAAATCTGTGGTGGTGCCTGCTTGAAGCAAAGCGCAGCGTCAGTCATTCTTGAAGAAATAAGGTCCGGAAAGCTTTCCACCCAGTCTGAATTGAATAGTTTTCGGTTAAAGGTTTCGCGTGACTTTTCCCTTTCAAGCCTGCCGTCCAATGCTGAAATAATTTCTCTTGCGTCTTCTGCTGATAGAAAAAAATTCCGCGGCCTGCTTAGCATCAAGCCTACGCGCCGAAGTTCCGGGGTCACAGTGGTTGCAGTCATGACAAAGCCTGCTGGCTGTGTCGGAAAATGCATTTTTTGCCCTTCTTCGCTGGTGCCTGGAAAAAAGACTCCAAAGAGTTATACTGGGCGTGAGCCTTCGACCATGCGCTCGATGATGTTCAACTATAACCCTTACCTTGTTGTGCAGAACCGGCTTGAACAGTACATTGCTGCAAACAATTTTTCCCCAAAAATAGAGCTCATTTTGCAGGGTGGCACGTTTACTGCAGAGCCCTGGCATCGCCAGAAATATTTTGTCAAGCGCTGTTATGACGCGGTTCTTGGCTTTACTGCAAAAAATTTTTTGGAAGCAAAAAAACTCCTTGAGTCTTCAAGCCGCCGTGTTGTTGGATTGACGATTGAGACCCGGCCTGACTGGTGCATGGAGAAAGAAATCAACCGTATGCTTTTTCTTGGTGCAACGCGTGTTGAGCTTGGAGTACAGGTCCTCGATGACGGGGTTTACAAAAAAAACGTGCGCGGGCACCTGGTGAAAGATGTTGTAAAGTCAACTTGCCTTCTGCGCGACTCGGCGTTCAAGGTTTGTTATCATCTCATGCCAGGTTTGTATGGTTCAACTCCTGAAATTGACTTGGATTCTTTCAGGCAGGTTTTTTCCGGCCCTGACTTTAGGCCTGACATGGTGAAAATTTATCCATGCCTTGTCATAAAGGGCACGCCTCTTTACAGGCTGTGGGCGCAGGGGAAGTTTGAACCACTTTGCACTGAAGAGGCGGCTGACATGATAGTTGAACTAAAAAAAGCCATTCCGCCCTATGTGAGAATCATGCGCATTCAGCGCGACATTCCCTCAACGCTGGTTGATGGTGGCGTGAAAAAAACGAATTTGCGCCAGATTGTTGAAGAAAAAATGAAGAAAAAGGGGCTTAAATGCAGGTGCATCAGGTGCAGGGAAGCGGGGCTGAATGCTTTGCGTGGAAATTTTTCTTTTTCAGAGCCGGAACTCTGTAGGCTTGACTATGAAGCCGGGGGTGGAAGAGAGGTTTTTTTGTCGTTTGAGGACAAGAAAAACGATTTGCTTTATTCTTTTTGCAGGTTCCGCGTGCCGCACGCACCGTTCAGGAAGGAAATCACTGCCAAAACAGGCCTTGTTCGGGAACTGCACGTGTATTCAACAGCTCTTGCGCTTGGTGAAACGCCTGGCGAGTCTGACTTTCAGCACAAAGGCCTTGGCACCCGCCTTGTAAAGGAAGCCGAAAGAATGGCTATTGAAGAGTTCAATTTGGAGAAAATGGTGATAATTTCAGGCCTAGGGGTCCGGGAATTTTACCAAAAAAAACTGGGTTACAAGCCTGACGGGGCGTACATGTCAAAGAACCTGAAAAAACCACTCAATTTATAAATATTATATAATTATATATCATTATGGATAAGGTTTTTATCGCAAGTTTGGGTGTCGGAAAGGGCACATGGGGCCATGTTGCAAGGATTATTTCTGACCAGGAATTTGACAAAAGGCTGCTTATTGCCACTGAATGGGTGAAGGAAAACTTTGTCCCCCCCAAGGAATGCGAATGGATTCTGATTAACAACCGCGCTGGCTTTGACGTCATAAAAGATGAAATAAAGTCCAAGCTCCCCAAGGGTGAGTTTTTGGTTTCACTTGTTTCAGGTTCTGGAAAAGAACACATGGCACTCATTGCGGCTTTCAGGGAAATCGGCGTTGACTACAAGCTTGTTACCCTGACTGGTGACGGCGTCAAATACTACTAGGCAAAAGGGGTTATTTTTTTTGGCAGACCTGGTCCTCCTTGTCCTGCTCTCCCTGGCAATGCTTCTTGGAATTGCCGCTTTTTTTCTCCTGCAAAAAATTTCTGTGCTTGAACAAAAAATTTCCAGCCTGTTGTTTGACAAGTCAAGTTCTGCCGTGCGGTTTGGAAAAATGTCAGAGCAATTAATGCCTTTTTCCGGCAGGACTCCTTTTGCTCCTGAAAATTTCCGCTTCATTGGAGCGCCTATTGACGGCATTGCCTTTGAAGACGACAGGATTGTTTTTTGCGAGTTCAAGTCCGGTGGCGCTGTCCTTTCGGAGCGGCAGAAAAAAATCAAGAAACTGGTTGAAGAAAAAAAAGTGCGCTGGGAAGAAGTCAGGCTTTCCTAGTAATTCATCCTGTAACGCAACAGGCACGCGGTTCCGCCAAGGCCGCTGAGTTTTTTCCCTGCCTCTGTTTTTGAAGAAAGTATGTGGATTTTTCCGCCGTTTTGCTCCACCATTGCCAGGAGTTCTTCTGCGTGCTTCCTGTTTTTCAAAAGGTAATCATCGCTTAAGAGAAAGTGTTCGACTGCGCCTGCCTGGATTGCTTTTTCAGAGTCTTGTGAACCAACCACTGCCATGCCGCTTCCGCGTCCCAGTTCTTCAAGGATTTTTTCCACAAGCTTTGTTTCTTTTGCCAGTTGTGACTGTGCAATTATTTCCTCTATTGCACCGCTTTTTATAAGCTCGTTTAATCCTGTCACTCCGACTGAGTCAGTGTGCAGGTAAAAGGCTGGGAGTTTTATCCTCTTGTCTTCGAGAAATTTTTTGAAATTGTCTTTTGTAAAGCCCGGGCCTGCAAAAATTATTTTTTGTGGTGCTTCTTCAACCACTTTTTTTGCTATTGTTTCAAAGAAAACGTCTTTTTTTTCCTGGGTGAAAAACATTTTCCCGCTTTTTTGCGACCGTATGCGCGCCTTTGTCTCAAAACCCTTTTCTGCAAGCAATGCGATTTCTGCTTCCTCGTCATCAAGCACTACGATGAGTGTTTTTCCTCTTCCTGAAGCCTGTTTGGCTTCTTCGAGTCGTTCAACCTGGTAATTTTTGAGGGCTTTTTTTTTCACAAGGGTTTCTTTTGAGGGAAAAATCTCAAGTGAGTGGTGTGCCTTCATTTCCACCAGTTCAACCGGCTTTCCACCTACTATTACCCCAAGTACCCTTAGGTGCCCGCTTGACTCGTGGAATTCTATGCGCTCTGCCTCGATTTCGTAGTAAACGTTTTCCTTGGTTACCTCCATGCCTTCCTCTTTGGGCTTTATTTTTCTCTCAGTCTTAGCGCACACCACGTCCTGCGGCTCAATTATTCTTTCCAGGTGCCACAGGT
Source organism: archaeon (assembly GCA_030651515.1). Classification (GTDB taxonomy): domain Archaea; phylum Iainarchaeota; class Iainarchaeia; order Iainarchaeales; family GW2011-AR10; genus JACQJF01. The sequence goes on from JAUSEO010000030.1 coordinate 27,571, forward strand.
CATCCATGTTGTCCGGCACGACCTCGAAAAAATTGTTTTTCCTGTCAATCTTCAAAATGCGCATAAAAACCGCTCATTGAGCCAATAAAGCCTAAAAGAGTTAAAATACCCTCTCTGGAAAGCATTTAAAAAAAGAATTATGTTTAAGTATTTGGGCTTTTTTTGTGCCTAAGTGGGGGTAACTTTAATGGTTTTTGGAAAATTTTTTGGAAGAATTTTTTTAATCATGGTTTTTTCAGTTATTGGCTCTTTTAGTGCTTTTGCCCTTGCATGCGGCGACACAATTGCAACTGACGCCATTCTCACAGAAGACCTCCTTAACTGCCCCGCAGATGGAATCACCGTTGGCGCAGACAATGTAACGCTTGACTGCCAGGGGCATAAAATAACTGGAAACGGAGACGGCTCTGGAATAGTTATTGTAGGCGTTAAAAGGACGTCTGTGGAGAATTGCTTTGTTGAGAATTTTTCAAACGGGTTTTATCTTGAAGCAACGAAAGAAAATAATTTAACCAATAATGTCATGCGGTACAATGATAGTGGAATCTCTTTGTCTACAAGGAGCAACTACAATCTGGTTTCAGATAACCTTGCCGAAAACAACATTAACGGGTTTGAACTGTCTGGTATAGGTCTAAACCATAACCTGGTTACCCGTAACACAGCCATAAACAACAATGTCGGTTTTTTTTCAAATGGCAGAAATAATCAGGATAATAATTACACTTACAACCGTTCTTTTTCTAACCAATATGGGTTTATTGTGGGTGCTTGGGCATATTTTTCTGGGCCTAATGAGATATCTTCAAATGTAATTGCCAATAATTCAAAGGCCGGTATAAAAGTAAAAAATGCAATCCGGAATTTGGTTTATAATAATCTTGTTAGAAACCAGATTAACGCCACTCAAGAGAATGCCACGACTTTTTGGAATATCCAAAAAACGCCCGGGATTAATATAGTTGGTGGTCCATTCTTGGGCGGAAACTACTGGTCAGATTATAGGGGGCTTGACCTGAATGACGACGGTTTAGGTGATACCGAGGTTCCCTACGATTCCAATGGGCAAATACCGCATGATGGAGATATGTTGCCACTCGTCAGCCGAATACCGATGATAGTCCCGCCAAGGATACCATAACGGGTTTTGTTGAAACTCTCGTTTTGCTAAAATAAAAGTTATGCCAGTTTACGGGGTTTCAGCCATAACTTCCTTATTTTATTTTGCAGCCAGTGGCTCACTCAAATTATTATATATGTTAATCTTTTACTTAATATTGGATGTTTTCCAAGAAAGGGCAGGGCGCGCTTGAATTATTGCTTTTAATCGGTGGGGCAGTACTGGTTTCAGTTATCGCTATAACCATAATTACTTCTGCAAGCGAACCGGCCGGCCAGCAGACAACAGGGAATTCTGCAGAAGCCATTTGCAGGACAAGGGGAATCGGTGGCCCATCCAGCTGCACTGGCCAAGTTACCATAAATAAGCGGGTTTTTGAGTGTAAGATTGACCCGCCAGGCAGTGGGCAATGCACAGCTTCTTTTGGGGAAGAGGCAGGGGAATGCGGTGATGGCAAGTTGAATCCCGGGGAAGACTGTGATGGCAGTGAGTTTAATAGCGCTACTTGTTTGTCTGTTACCCAAAATGAGGATCCGCCCAGGGACGGGTCAATAGAGTGTTTTCCTCCTGAGGCCATAAACGGGTGTAACTTTGACATTTCTGACTGCACCTGTGGAGATGGCATTAAAAATGGTGGCGATGACTGTGATGGAATTGATTTGGGTGGAGAAAATTGTTACAATCTTACTAGAAAAGACGGCGAGCTTGGTTGTTATCCTCCTGGCACTCTAAATACTTTTTGCACGTTTGATACTTCTGGCTGCAACATTGACATAGTCTGCGGTGATGGAAAAATTGGTTCTAGCGAGCAGTGTGATGATGGTGAACAGCCTCCGGATAATGGTGATGGTTGTAGCTCAACTTGCCAACTTGAGGTAAATTATTTCTGCCAAGGAGAGCCAAGCGAGTGTGGCCTAGAAGTAGATAGTTGTATTCCTCTGAGTGGAAGTGGAACTAACATTTATTTCCTAACGCAAGATGTGAGTACCCCGGATGCATACAGCTACTGCTTTTCAATAGCCTCACCTGGTATAACACTTGACTGCAAAGGCAACACCATTAATGGTGGATCAAGTGATGAAGGTGGAATAAGAGTTAATAGTACTGCTTCAAACTCGGTTGTAAGGAACTGTGACATAATTGCCGAGGGTTCTTTTAACGGTATTCAGGTTAGAGGAAACTCTAGAGAAAACGCTTCAAATGTCAAGTTGGAAAACAATACTATACATGTTAATGGCACCGGGAAAGCCATATTTTTGGAATCATATGTTACTAATGCCCTGCTTATCGGAAACGACGTGTGTGGTGGAACCACAGACAAGTCAATCGTCATAAACAATGCGGGCAATCCGCAGGGCCAGTCCTCTGGTAATACATGTGCTGTGGATTTTTGCAGCCACGGTAACCCAAACAGCGGGGTTTGCAAGAATATTGTAGGCGATAATGGCAACAACGACTGCGACCTTCAATGTCCATGACTTTTCCTTTTTTTAACCCTTTTTCTCTGGAATTTTCTTTAACATGTGTTCCATTGCTGGTGCTGTTTCAAAAGGGAAAAAAGGCGTTTTTTCCGTGCTTGTGGAAATGCTTTCCTTCATGAGCCACAGGGGGCCTGACGGCTTTGGCGTGGCAATCAGCGGGCAAGCGGTGAAAGCAAAGTCCATCAAGGAGTTAAGGCAAAAGCATTTGCCGGGCCAGTTGGGAATCGGGCATTCCTTGCTTTCAATTACCGGCCACGGGGCACAGCCTTTTTCTTCGTGTGATGGTAAAACCTTTTTGTGCCACAATGGCCAGTTGTACAATTACCTTGAGCTAAACGAAAACCTCGGGCAAAAGCACTCTTTTGCCTCGACTTCCGACTCTGAGACAATCCTGCATTTTCTCGAAGAGAATCGTTTTGACCCAAAAAAATTTTTCCCAGTTTCGCGTGGAGTGTTTTCATGCGCAGTTTCTTTCAAAGACCGCCTTGTCGCCTTCCGCGATGTAATCGGTGAAAAGCCCTTGTGGTTTGGGGAAACCGAAGAATTTTTTGTTTTTGCTTCCGAACCACAGGCACTCAAGAGAATCGGTGTTGCGTTTCCATCGTCACTTTCACCAGGTTTTTCTTTAACCGTTTCCAGGAAAGGTTTTTTGGTGAAAAAAGTTTTTTCCCTTTCAGGCTTCAAAAAAACTGTCCCAAAAAAAGCTTCTTTTGAATCTTTGCTTGGCGCATTTGGTGAAAGCGTTTCCCTGATGGCAAAAAATGTTTCGCGTGCAGGGGTTTTGTTTTCCGGCGGAATAGATTCAAGCGTGATTGCAAAAGCGGTTTCTGAAAGCGTGAAAGAAACATGCCTTTTCACCTGCGGGGTTGAAGGAAGCCATGATCTTTCGGTTGCAGACAAGACTGCTCAAACGCTTGGCCTGAAACTTGTTGAAGCGGTCGTTGCAAAGGACGAAGTCCCGCAAATGGCATTGAGTGCTTCAAATTCTTTGTTTTTTTTTGACAAAATGCAGCTTGGAATCGGTTTGCCATTGTTTGGAGCATGCAAAGAAGCTTCAAAAAAAGGTTTTCGCGTGGTTTTTTCAGGCCAGGGAAGCGACGAGGTTTTCTGTGGTTATTCTTATTACATAAAGGCGCTGCAGGAGAATGGTTTTTCCGGTGTGGAGAAAGAAATCCGGTCTTCTCTTGAACGAATGTGGCACCGTGACTTGTTCCGTGATGATGCCTTGTCAATGGCAAACTCTGTGGAACTGCGCCTGCCTTTTTTGGAGACAGAATTTTTGAGGCAGGCACTTGCTGTCCCTGCTTCAGAAAAAATAAAGTCACCAACAGACGCGCTTAGAAAGCACCCTGTGCGAAAAATCGGTGAAAAACTCGGCCTGTCAGCAGAAATTGTCTCCCGCCCCAAAAATGCAATGCAGTACGGGTCCGGTTTTGCAAGAGAGCTTGAAAAATTGTTTTGATAGTTCACGGCGGGAATGTGTTTCCGGAGTCAAGGTCTCTTATTGTCACAGTGCACGGGCCACTGCCGTTTGAGCGCGTCATGTTGTAGTCATAGTTTTTCTTTACTTTTACAAAAAGCGCTTCATCCTGTTTGCCTGCAGTGCATTTTATTTCCACTGCTACATTGTATTGTTCTAGCCCTTCGTTTCCCGGTTGGTCAAGGCGAGAGCCCAGAAATGTTACTTCACACTCATAGTTTTCTGGAGTGTCGTTTATTGTTTTGAGATAACCATTTGTTTTTGTGTCAAGTTCTCCCGGGTTTGAAGGTTCTTCACAATTTCCACCTTCTGTTTGTTCAAGCGCGTGGTCCGCGAATGCTTCCGTGATTGCCTGGTTTGCCATGAACCAGATGACCTGTTTTTTGTAGTCTGTTTTTTCAATGAATGAGTAAATCGGGCTTTTCTCGTTTTCAAGTTCAAATGGCCTTGAAAGCACAAGGGCAGTAACCAGCACGCTGATGCCGATTAAGGCGATGACTGAGTTGGTCATTCCTTTTTCCATTCAATCACCCTGCAGTAGTTTTTCATCTCGCCAAATCTTGACTGGTTTATGCCGTTGGGCTGAAGGTCAAATATCTGGTGTCGTGCACACTCGTAGAATTCCTGGTTGTCGATTGTGTCATTGAGCCCCAGTTCTGCGCCATTCTTGTTTGTGTAAAAACCTACAATTGCCCCGTCGTTTGTTTCAGAGCCGGTTTTTTTTGCAAAACTGCCAGTGGTTGTTGCCCCGGTGTAGTAAAATGACAGCATGCTTAGTACAAAGAACACTGCAAGCAGTCCGTACGTGGCGTCAACAGAAAAAATTATTCCCCTCTTCAATCTCATTGCCTCCACACGGCTATTGTCAGATTGGCGTCAGTCAACAGGCAGTTCCCGTTGTTGTTCCCATTGTTTATGCATTCTTCCAGCTGTCCCTTTGTGACATTCTGGTCATTGTTGTTGACCACTATTTTTCTTGTCACTGAATAATAGTTGTTCACGTCATTGTCTATTGCCTCTCCACACCCTGTGGCAGTGAAAATTTCCCCAGGCTCGGTTATTATTGCGCACCCAAATTCAAGAGGTATCCAAATGTTTTCTTTTGTCAGCCTTCCTGGTTCACTTGGTATGCAGTTTGGCAGGACCCCAATGTATTTTGTGTAGTCATTGTTTGTGAGCCTGCATGCAATGTCCGGGCTTGCAAGCGCAAGCCTCGCAGCTCCCTCTGCAAGGGTTTCAAGTTCGCTGCTTAGCTGTGCTTCTTTTGCGTTCACTGTTTGCAGTTCGAAAAAATTCAGGAGCAATCCAAGTGCAAGCAGTACGAGTATGAGTGAAATCACGTAGTCAAGTGACAAAATCTGCCCGCGTTTATCCATGTTTTTTCAGCTTCCGTCCGTTTTCTTTATTTCAAGCGTGCTTCCGCAATTGGCGTTAAACGAGTGCACTCCGACAATGTATGGTGTGGTTTCTGTGATTGTTTCGTTTTCCAAAAGCTTGTTGTAGTCTGCATGGCCAATTGAGAGGATTATGATGTCATTTTCGGGATTGACTGTAATGTCACAGCTTGTAACTGCAGGCCCCCCGTCCCCCTGCGAGGAGGAAAGGCTTATCCACGGGATAACATATTTGATGGTGTAATCGTCGTTTTCTTCCAAAGTATGAGCATATTTGAGTGCCTTGCCAAGGTCGCTGATTATGTGCTTTGCCTGCAGTTTTATTGAAGTTTTTTCTTGGTTGAACAAAAAGTTTTCCCCAAAAGCAGACAATGCCTGTATGAGGATGAGTGTCATCACTATTGCAATCATTAAATCCAGGCTTAGTTGTCCTTTCATCTCCTAGATATTGTTTTTAGAGTTATTTAATATTAGCGGCTTTTTTCGGTCAGGGGCGTTCCGGTCATTTCCTTTGGCTTTTCAAGCCCAAAGAGTTCAATGATTGTTGGCGCAATGTCTGACAGTGCGCCGTTTTTTCTGAGCCTTGTTTTCTCCAGTTTTTTGTCTTTTGAAGCAATTATGAATGGCACGGGGTTTGTGGAGTGGCTTGGGATTTTTTCGCCCAAAGGAGTTAGTTTTTCTTCTGCATTCCCGTGGTCAGAAGTGACCATTGCCGTGTAACCATTTTCAAGGGCTGTTTTGCACACTTTTTTCAGGCAGTCATCAACCACTTCAACGGCTTTAATGATTGCGGGAATGTTTGCAGAGTGCCCTACGAGGTCGGGGTTTGCATAGTTTATCACGACAAAATCAAATTTTTTTGCAGCAAGCTGTCCGCACGCCTTTTCAGTTATCTCCTGTGCGGACATTTCTGGCGCCATGTCATAAACAGGGACTTTTTTTGACGGGACGACTATTCTCTCCTCGTTCCTGTTCGGTGCCTCAACCTGTGAATTAAAGAAATAAGTCACGTGCGCGTACTTTTCTGTCTCGGCTATCCTTAACTGTTTCAGCTTGGCTTTTGCAATCACTTCCCCAAGGGTGTTTTTCACTTCCACTGGGTTGAAAACCGGCACGCATTTGTCTTTTGGGATTGTTTCATCTGTCTGGACAAAAGAGTAAAAGTCCACGCGTGGTTTTTTTGCCCTTGCAAAGTGGTGGAAATTTTCTTCCGTGAAGCACTTGATTAACTGCCGTATCCTGTCAGTGCGCGTGTTGAAAAAAATCACTGTGTCGCCGTCGTTTATTGCTGCAACGGGTTTTCCATTTTCCATTATGGCGGTTGGCTGGATGTAATAGTCTGTCTGGTCACCGCGTGCATAGGCGTTGTCAATTGCTTCAAACACGTTTTTTGCAGAAAAGCCTTTGCCAAGCACAAGCAGCTCAAAGGCTTTTTGTGTGCGGTCGTAATTGTTGTCCCTGTCCATGGAGTAGAATCTCCCGCAAATCCCGGCAATTTTCCCAACCCCGAGTTCCCGTGTTTTTTTCCCTATTTGTTCCGCATATTTTTTCGCGCTTTTTTCAGGTACGTCGCGGCCGTCTGCAAAAAAATGGATGAACACTTTTTCCATGCCTTCTTTTTTTCCAAGTTCAAGAAGTGCAAAAAGATGGTTTAACGAAGAGTGCACTTGGCCATCAGAGCACAGGCCCATTAAGTGGAGTGCAGTTTTGCGCTCTTTTGCACTCCTGATTGCCCCGCGCAGAATATTGTTTTTGTAGAACCCGCCGTTTTTTATCTGGGCGTCAATCAGTGCAAGCGGCTGCCACACGGTTCTACCTGCTCCTATGTGCAGGTGGCCGACTTCGCTTGTCCCCATTGCGCCTTGCGGCAAGCCCACGGAGTTTCCGCTTGCGCAAAGCTCTGTGTGCGGGTATTTTTCAAGCAGTGAATCATAAAAAGGCGTTTTTGCAAGTGAAATGCAGTTGCCTTTCCCTGGCGGGGCGATTCCAAAGCCATCGATTATTATGAGGGCTATTTTCATGAAAAATTGGTGCTGTTAAATGGTTTTAATTTTAACTTCTTGGCCGCTCTGGTCATATGCCCTGATGGCTTCCATTGAATACGGCCTGCAGGCAATGAAGTGGATGGCCCCTGTTTTTGAGAATGTGTGCACGTCCTGTGGCGAAGGCCTGTTTGAGAATGAGGGGTGTGAGTGGCAAGTGCCGATAATGGATTCATCAAGTGGCAGCATGTGGAAGTAAATCTGTGAAAATGTTTCCCCGAAAATTGCCGGCACTACAACCAGTTCTTCGACTGTTTGTGTTTTTTTGTTGCCTGCAAGCATGCCGATGAACTCGTTTGGAAAAGTGTTCCTGGCAGCTTCAAGGAATGCCTCAATGGCTTGTGTTTTCACGCGAAACATTGCAAATATTTTTTGTTCAGTGGGTTACATAAAACAATATCGCGGGCACAATCAGGAAAGCCATGCACGTGCTCCTGTTGACCCTGCACGAAACTGCAAGCAGGCCAATGCAGGAAGCTATTGCAAGTGCAATAAATCCTATTGGCCCGCTGAGGAAAAAAACAAGCAAAAGCACGAACGCAAACACTGCCCTGCTGAGGAGGCTATAGTCTGTTTTTTCGAATTTTTTTACCGCGGTTTCGGCGAGCGTTTCTGTAATCAGGGCTGCAAGAGCGCCTGCAGTTATCACTGTTGCCATTGCAAGGAAAAAGTTTTCATCTGTAAGCGGCAGTGCCTGTTTTAGGAAAACTGCTGCGCCAGTCCGGGTTTTTCCGATTAAGAAAAGTGCGGCAAAGCTTGTCACAAAGTTTGCGGTGCTGACCCCTCCGCTTAGCAAAAGGTATTTTGTGCGGGATGGTTTTTTCGAAAGATTGGCTGACGCGAGGATTGCCTCGTTTGGCCCGATTGCCGGCAAAAAAACCGTGAAACAGGAGGCGATGCCTGAAAGAAAACCTGCTGCTGCTGCTTTTTCAAGGCGTATTTTTTTTGGCGTGCCCAGTTGTTTTGGAAGCGCGTTTTTTTCTGAAATCGAAAGCAATAGCCCCGGCACAGTGAAAAAACCCGTGACGAGCACAAAAAGGTTGCTTGTGAAAAGCGAGTTGTTGAGGAGTGCAACGCCGCTTAATGCAGAGAGTGCGACCACTAAAAGCGTTAGTGCTTTTTTTTCAGGCGTTTTTTCCCGCCAAACCATGGATGCGAGTATTGCGGCAAGTGCAAGGGGCGTGAATGGGAGAAAATACTCAAAAGTTTGTTCAAGGAGTTTTCCAAGGAGCGGTACAAAAGCGACTGAGAAAAGGAGCCCCAAAAAACCGCCGATGGTTGTGAGCCTTATTGCGTGCAGTGCAAGGCCTTTTTTTGCAAAGTAGTGGCCTGGGAGTACGGAAAGTGCCTTGTCCTCGGTTGGGATTCCAAGGAGCGTGCTTGGAATAAAGCCGACAAAAGAGTGCGTAACAGCAAGTGCAACTATCCCCAGTGCAAGTTGTGCCTGTAATTGTCCGGGCAGGGCAACCAGGGTGGAAAGGAGGGCAAGCAGGGTATTCACGTGCAGTCCGGGAACT
>JAUSEO010000023.1 GCA_030651515.1 archaeon
ATTGACCCGAAAAAAAACCAGTCAGTCATTTCAAACCTTGTTGAACTCAAAAAAGAATTCAGGGGCCTGATAGTCAAGGCAAGGTTCAAGGGCGTAAAATATGTCAACTCCGAACAGGGGCCGCTTGAATACCTGCGCAGGACCGCAATTGCAAACCCGCACGCAAAAATCACGCTGATTGCACCGGACAAAAGCACCACAACTTTCAACAGAAGCGCAAAAGAAATCCCTGCGCGCCCCCTTGAAATAAAGCCGCACCCAAAAGGGGCAAACGTGGACGAAGTGATAACGTTTTCAAAGTCCACTCAGGCAAAAAAAATCTCGAGTTTTTTGAAAAGCGAGTTTGACAGGATGGGGGACAAGGCAGTCGAGGAAATACACAAAGGCATCTCGTTTGACCTGGAAAAAGACCCGCACACGCTTGAATGGGATGAAGCGGAAGAAATAGTGAAAATGTTCAAAAAAATCAATTTCATTGCCCCACGCACGGACGGGCTTATCCCCATAGGCGAGGACAGAATAAGAAAAAGCATTGAAAGCATTGTACAGCCGGAATACATGTCAGTCATTACAAGAAAACCACAAGTATACAAAGGCGGTTTCCCATTCCTGGTTGAAGTGGGAATCGCATACGGCGGAAATGCAGGCAGGCTTTCAGCCGAAACCATTGAAGTTGAAGGCCAAGAGGCGCAGCAGGTCAGAAAAGTGGAGATAATGCGGTTTGCAAACAGGGCACCCCTCTTGTTTGACACTGGCGGCTGTGCAATAACAAAAGCAGTGCAGTCAATTGACTGGAAAAGATACGGGATAAAGGACTATGAAAACACGCCCCTGACGATTTTCGTCAACCTTATTTCAGTGCACATTCCCTACACTTCTGCAGGCAAGCAGGCAATAAGCGACGAAGACGAAATAATGGAGGAACTCCGCCTTGCCATGATGGACGCGGGAAGAAAAACAGGGATGTACATTTCAAGCAAGCTTCGCGAACAGGAAAAACAGAACAAGAGAAAAATCTTCATGAAGTATGCAAAGGAAGTTGCAATCAGCGTCCATGACTTGACAAAAAAACCTGCAAATGAAATAGAAAAAAAACTGCTTGAAATCGTTCTTCACAAACTTAAGATGGAGGAAGAACAGGGGATAGCAGACGAGCCAGCAGAGGAAGAGGAAGACGTGGGGAAAAAAAAGACGGGCAAAAGCGGGAAAAAGCAAAAGCTTTTCACGGAAAGTGACGGGTAATGACGGAAAAAGCAGCCGAAAAAAAAGACAAAAAAGTAATCACTGACCTTGAAAGCTTTGGGGCAGGGGTTTTGAAACAAATAGAAAAAAAACAGGATCCCCGGATAGAGATGCCGGTAAGGACTCTTTCAAACATTTACTTTGACCAAAAATCAAAAACCATCAAACTTGGCGACAAGACAAGTTTCAGGAATTTTTTAAACATCGCCCACACGAGAAAATTCATGCAAACCATGCTGGTTGCCTCCGAAATCAAAAAAGTCATACAACAGGAAGCCACAGTCTCCATCCGTGACCTTTACTACGCACTCAAGCACACGATTGAAGGGACAAACGAGAACACTTTCGAAGACCAGTCAGAAAGTGACCCGGTGATTGAGGATCTCGAGGCTGCGACAAACCTGCTTCGCGAAGAACTGCACCTATCAGCCTCTTCAAAAGGCGTTGTTGCAGGTGACCTGAAAATAAAGGATGGGAACGACACAATCGACCTGACCAGAATGGGTTCTGGCGGCTGGGGAGTGCCATCAAACGTTGAACCGGAAAGAATAGAATTCAAGGACATGGCTGCAGAATACGTTCTCTTCATTGAAAAGGACGCAGTGTGGAAAAGGTTCAACGAGGACCGGTTCTGGAAAAAAAACAAGTGCATAATAATCACAGGCAGAGGCCAGCCTTCGCGCGCAGAGAGACGCCTGGTACAAAGGCTGAACATGGAGCACAATTTGCCAGTCTATGCCCTCATGGATGCTGACCCGTGGGGAATGTACATTTACTCAGTCATCAAACAGGGTTCAATCTCTTTGTCTTATTCTGAGGAAAAACTTGCAACACCCGTAACCAAGTACATTGGCCTGACAACGCAGGATGTTGAGCAGTACAAGATTCCAAAAGAAGTCACAATCAAGCTCAACCAGCTGGACATCAAGAGGCTCAACGAAATGGCAGGCTACGAGTGGTTCAAGAAAAAAGAATGGCAGGAAGAATTCGCCAACATGAAGCAAAAAGCCGTCAAACTCGAACTTGAAGCACTCTCAAAAAAAGGAATCCGCTTCATCACCGAAGAATACCTCCCTGACAAAATCAGGAGAAAAGACTTTTTGCCTTAGGCAATGCTGATGGAGAATAGGCAAACCAATCGGAATTAACCTTACAAAAACACACACATTTAAATATTGTAAGGTTAACTATTTTTACATGGTTTACCTGTCTGAAAAAAGCATTAAGGGAAAAAAATACCTTTACTTAATGAAGACATTACGGCTTCCGAACGGCAAGGTCATTACACTCCAAAAAGTCGTAAACGAAAAAAATGCAAGCCCGGAAAAACTGAAAGAAAAATACAGGGGCTTTTTCACCCTGAAAGAAAAAGAAGCCTACGCCAAATTCGCACTCCAGAAATACAGCCAGGATAACATATTTTCCGGGGAGCAAATAACGAAAATTGAAAGCATAAAAGTTGATTATTGGGATACTGTGCAAAATTTTTCAAAAGAACAGCACAAGGATGTTTTTGATAGGTTTACGGCAAACTTTACTTATGAATCAAACGCAATAGAGGGAAGTTCCCTTACATTAAAAGATGTTGCAATAGTGATGTTTGAAAACCGTTCAATTGATGGAAAAGACCTGCGGGAAATCTATGAAACGAAAAATTCAAGAGAAGTTATGGAAAAAATACTGGGTAGAAAATTCAAAATAACGGAAAAAGGCATAATAAAAATGCACAAAATGCTGGTGAAAAACATTGACAAAAGAACCGGTTACAAGCAATTTCCAAATGAAATAATAGGGTCTGATGTGAAATTAACCCTGCCCGAGAAGGTAGAAGAAGAGATGGCGGAACTGGTTGAATGGCGTGAAAAAAACCCGCAAAAACTCCACCCGCTTCAGCTTTGCGCATTGTTTCATGGAAAGTTTGAAAAAATCCACCCGTTTGCAGATGGAAACGGCAGGGTCGGGAGATTCATTGTAAACGCCATGCTTGTAAACCAGGACTACCCGCCACTAATAATAAGGAAAACACAAAGGGACGCTTATATCAAATGCCTTGAAGACTTCCACAGGGGCTATACCAAAAACCTTGAAAGGTTCTTTCTTGAAAAATACAAGAAAACGTTTGGAAACTTCTTTGCAGCATATACTAAATATATAAAATAGGCCGTGCACGGAAAAGCCGATAGAACAGAGTTCACACGATAAGCTTTTATTGAAAAAATCGTTTTAGATTACTGATGCACGAGCTTGACACCTTTTTCTTCCCAAAAACCGTGGCGGTCATTGGCGCAAGTTCCGAAAAGGAAAGCATTGGCAGAACGATTTTTGAAAACTTTTTAAGCGGGCATCTGAAAAACAGGGTTTACCCTGTCAACCCCAACCACGCAAAAGTTCTTGGAAAAAAAAGTTTCAAATCAGTCAAAGACATCCCTGGCAGCGTTGACCTATCAGTAATAGTTGTTCCTGCAAAGTTTGTCCCAACCGTTGCACATGAATGCGTGGAAAAAGGCGTGAAAAGCGTGATAATCATCAGCGCCGGTTTCTCCGAAATCGGGGAAAAAAAGATTACAGAAGAACTTGCACAAGTCATGAAAAAATCAAAACACACGCGCTGGCTTGGCCCGAATTGCTTTGGAGTATTAGAAAACTACTCCGGCCTTAACACCACTTTCTCTGCATCAGCCAAGACAAATTACCCGAAAAAAGGCCACGTTTCTTTCATCAGCCAGTCAGGGGCACTGGGTGTTGCTATTCTTGACTGGATGTCAACACAGCCCTTTGGGTTAAGCAAGTTTGTGTCCTACGGAAACGCAATGGACATCGACGAGGCGGACCTGCTTAAGTATTTGGATTACGACAAGCGGACAAAAGTCATAACGGTTTACCTTGAAGGTGTAAAGGAAGGGCGCAAGTTCATGAAGATTGCAAAAAGAACCTCGCCAAAAACCCCAATCATTCTACTCAAGGGAGGAATATATGAGGAAACACACAAGGCAACCGCCTCGCACACTGGCTCTTTGGCCGGCAGCAGTGACGTTTACAACGCGCTATTCAAACAAACAGGCATAATACAGGCGCATGACTTGCAGGAATTGTTCATGTTTGCAAAAACGATTTCACTTGAACCGCTTCCAAGCGGGAACCGTGTGCAGATAATCACAAACGGCGGTGGAATGGGCGTTGTAACCGCTGACCAGGTTCTTTCAAGCGGCCTGGAACTTGCAAAAATTTCGCCAAACGTGAAAAAAATGCTTGAAAAAAAGTTCCCAAAAACAGTGACTGTCGCAAACCCACTGGACCTCGTCGGGGACGCGGATGACAAAAGGTATGCAACAGCAATAGAGGCTGCGCTTTCGGATAAAAACGTGGACATGCTTTTAGTGATTGTCTTGTTCAACACGCCTGCGGTGGATAAAAAAGTCGTGAAAGAAATTGTGAAAGCAAAGAAGAAATCAAAAAAACCCTTGGCGGTTGTCACTATCGGCTCGGGCTATACAAAAGCAATGGTTGAAGAACTCGAAAAAAATGGCGTGGTCGTGTTCTCATACCCTGGCATTGCAGCTCTCTCACTCAAGGCACTTTCTGATTACGCTGCAAGGCACAAAAATAAGGGAAAAAGAAACTGAATACCAAAAACTCATTTTTTTGAAAGAACTGCCGTGGCGGCTTCTTCAATCTTGTCCTCTGAGAGCAGTTCAAAGACCTCTTGTGCGTCAAATGCTTCGCCAAAATCTGTTTCTGCGAGGTTTTTCTCGAGAATTTCAAGGCCCATTGAGGCAATGGACTGCTTTGATTTCTGTGCCGAGCGCAGGTCAGTGATTTTTTTCTTGAAGGAATTTGAAAAAAAGTTTTTTGAAACAGAAACAATGGCCTTGCCCTTGACTTCAGACAATGCTTCTGAAAGGTCAACGTCAAGGGAACTCGTTCCAATCGCGAGGCTTCCGGACAATTTCAGCCTTGCAAGCGGCACAATGCCAGTGTCAACTTTGCATGATTGGAGTGCCTGCCTGGCTTTTTCAAGCACTTCCTGTGGCTTGGCGTTCTCAAACTTTAAGTCAAAATAAAAAAGTTTTCTCTGGGCTGGCAGTGGAAAAAAATCGAGTTTTTTTGACTCTGTGTCAAAAACAAAAACACCTTTTTCTTTTACAGATTCAAGTTTTTTCATCTGCGTGGTCACCGTTGAGCCATTGAGCACAAAAATGGTTTCACCGATTTTGTGTGTATCAACCCAGTGGAGGTGCCCGTTGACTATCAGGTCAAAGCCTTTTGGCAAATCCTCAAGTGAGAGGCTTGCAATCGAGTCATCCTGGAAAGGCAGGAACTCTTTAAAGGCCTGGTGGAGCAAAAGCACGTTGGTACAACCTGGAACAGGCACGGGATTCCAAAGCGACAGAACGTCCCTTGCCTTTTTTTCAGGCACTGCACTAAGACCGTGCACAAAAACCTTTTCACCGCCCTTTTCAATCATGGCTTTTCCTGGCTGCAGGTAGGCAAGCATTCCTGATTTGTGAAAAACCTCCAAAATATTGGTTTTTCCAATGCTGCGGCAGTCATGGTTTCCATGGATTGCAACCACCGGAATTCCGGAAAAATCAAATTCTTTTTCACCGTGCTTTGAATGAACTTTTATGGTAAGCTGTCTTTTTGGTTTTTGGAACGCATGAAGGAAAACATCAAAGGAGCGTGAAAGAGTTTCAGGTGATGGCAGGGATTCATCAAATATATCCCCTGAGACAAGAATTGCATCCACTTGGCTGTCAAAACATATTTTGAGGGCTTTGACCGCGTTTTCAAAACACTCTGATTCACGCTCTGTTCCTTCGGCAAAGCCAAAGTGCGTGTCGGAAAAAAGCCCAAGCTTCATTTTCCACCACTTCCAAGGGGCTTGACTTTTTCAGCAGACAATTCAGAGAGGGATTCCACTAAAAAATCAGCGCAAAGCAATTTCGAGTCTGTAAAGCCATTCTGCAGCCCAATGCAGTAAAAGCCGGCATTTTTCACTGCCTGGCACCCCACGACACTGTCCTCTATGCCTGCACATTCACTTGGGGAAAGGGACAACAATTCAGCATTTTTCAGGTAAATGTCAGGTGCAGGCTTTGGTTTTTCCACGCTGTCCACGCATACAACTGAGTCAAAATATTTTTTTACCCCAAGGCGGTTAATAGCCCATTCTACCACAGAACGGTTATTGTTTGAAGCAAGCCCAACCCCAAAGCCATTTTTTGAGAGCCCTAAAAGCAATTCCTTTGCCCCGCTTGTGAGCGAGAGGTCTTTTTCCATCATTTTACGGGACTCTAAAAGTGTTTCTTTTTTGAATTCTTCAAAATCAATTCCAAGCCCGTATTTTTCCTTGAGGAACTCGAATTCCTGTTTGAAGGAAAAAGAAATCAGGCGCGAAAGCCCCTCCCTTGAAAGCTTCAGGCCATGCCGTTCAAGAAAATTGCCCATTGTCTGAAAATAAATTTTTGGAGTGTCTACAATCACCCCGTCAAAGTCAAAGACCACGCCCTTAATCGCCATCAATCATCACCAATGTTTCCTTCAACATGCCTTTTGGCGCAAATAGCAATGGCCAGTAAACCGCGAGGGAAAAATTTTGTTTTTGTTCACTTAACTGCTTTGAATAAGAATCGTTTGAAAAAACAATTGCCTTGACTGAAATGTCTTTTTTTGAAACCAGCTCATCAAGCTCATCCAAAGTGGAAAACTTAAAACTCCTAAAAGAATTGAATTTCACAAGCTTGTTTACATGCACCTTGAGTTCGGTTGAAAAATTTGTTGAAACAGGAAAAATATTGCACCCGCGCTTCATCATTAAAAAAGCCGCGGCAAGCTCTTCCTTTTTGCCTTCAAAAAAAACTGCAACGTTTCCTTCACAACCCAAAGGCAGGCCAGCCAGCCCCTGGATTTCCTCAACATAAAGAAAACACCCTTTTGGGCCGACTTCAATTGAAAGTTTTTTTCCGGGGTTATCCAGGTTCACCTTCAGGTTTTTTATTTTTGAAATTATTTTCGAGCCAAGCGTTGCCTCAAATTCCCTTGACGAAAAACTTTTTTCAAGGGTATTTTTCAGCCTCACGGCAAAAGTGTCACCAGGTTTGATAAAATCCAGTGCAACGGAAAGTGCCGCATCCATTATTTCAGAGCGGCTCTTGGACAAAACCAGTTTACAGGGCGCAACAAAACTAACGCCAAAAACACCCTTTAAAGCCAGGCAAAGGCCCATGACCTTTTGTTTATCTTTTGGAAAAATATAAAGCCTTCCACCGCCCCTGACAATTCTGTTGCCTGAAAGCTTTTTTGCCCTTACAACCTGCTTAATGTTTGAAATGAGCTTAGTCAAAAAATAGCCCCGGACATAATTTGTCTTAAGGGAAATTTCAGGGGAGAGCTTCACCAAAACACAGTTATTCTCCATGAAAGAAAGAGGCTTAAAAAACCTTTAAATAAACTTGCAGACAGCCACCAGTTAGCTTTTTAACAAAACGCAAAGAAAGTTGTATTATCATCACGCCTGGCATAGATTGGCAAGTAAAGTATTACCGCGCCATTGCAGAATGGCGCCACATACCCGCATGCCAGCTGGGCGTGACAGCTGCTGGGGTGGCAGAGAGGCTATGCATCCGCCTGCAGGTCCGGTCGCGTCCGGACAAAACGCATATATGGGCCCAATTTTAGGGCTCCATAAATATTTGGCATATAGTTCGCAGAAAATAAGTACTACCGTCCCATCGAAGATGGGACACGTACGCATTGCGAGCTGATGCAGCAGCTCAGCGGAAGATCGGGAGTTCAAATCTCCCCCCCAGCTTTTATTTTCCCGGCACCATAAACACCAAGGCCAGGTTAGCCGCTAGAAACGCCAAATATTTGTTTTATGTAGTTGCTTATATGTTTTGCAACTACTTCATTTGACTTGCCTGAGGGATGGGCATTATCATATAGCTTCAGGCCTGACATGGGCATACCTGCAAATGCGCCTGGAACATCAGTAATGCAGTTTAGGTTTTCTATGGCACAAAAAGTTTCAGCCGACTCTGAATAATTGGATTTTTCAAATTCATAAAAAACAAAAACTGGAACGGAATTATCCTTTTTTATTTCCGCGTCAAAGTCCAAAAGTTTTTGCAGATTGCGTTCATCACTGAACGGTTCATATTGCACTGGCGGAAAATCTTCATCCTTTATAAATCCCAAAACATAAAGCGCTATTCTTAAGTTAGTTGCAAATCTTTTGAGTTCAAGCTCCACGACACTTGCCAGCACACTAATTTTTTTGAATTGCCTTAGAATAACCCTTTCAGGCGAGTTAACTTTTTTGTCAATCGGCCTGTAAAAATCTTCCTTTATTAAAATTACAATTACGAAATCCAAATCGCCCTTTAGTGGGCTTCGCATATATCTAACCCGCAGATGGTCTAACCCGTAACTTGGCACCCCGCCATTAATACCAGGGCTATCCGTGAACTCCAGGCCATAATAGTAAGGGATTGTTTCGTTTTCGTCAATTAGATACCCATAGGTAAAAGAATCCCCCAAAAATAGTGTTTTCTCTTTTTTGTTTAAATCTATTTCAGCGCCCCGGTAACCCAGACTGTTTATCCTTGTTTTGGAATATGTGAAACTCATCCAACCACTTTGGCTTGGTTCAAATTCAAAATAACCGTCACTAAAATATGTAATTATTATTTCCGGGCCCATCACAAAACGCAATAGAATTTCTAACAGTAAAATAAACAAAATAAAAAATAACAGTAGTGGGATAGGGGAGCGCCCCTATGACCCCCGATTGCGCCTCGCTTCCCCGCCAACCCCTCCGCTCTGAGGCTGCGGGGTTGTCGCACCCCCGCTCGGCGCCGCTACAATTCCGAAACAATTGTTTGTTGTCGGTCATCAA